>NZ_BQXI01000009.1:0-184426 GCF_030158955.1 Acidovorax sp. SUPP1855
GGGTCCACCGCCTGGCGCACGAGCTGGCCCTTGGCGTCGTAGCTGAACTGGGTGGTCACGCCCTGGGCGTCGGTCACGCTCAGGGCATTGCCCAGCGCGTCGTAGGTGTAGGTGGTGACCAGGTTCAGGCCCGCAGGGTCCACCGTGCGCGACAGCACGCGGTTGGCCGCGTCGTACGCGAGCACCGTTCGCACGCCATTGGCGTCCGTCGTCTCCACCAGCCGGCCCAGCGCGTCGTATCGGCCCGCCGTGCGGGTCAAGGGCGTCGTCGTGCCGGTCTGGTTGCCATCCGCGTCGTAGGCGTAGCGGGTGGTGCGCTCTTGCGCGCTACCCGCCGCTTCGGTGCGCGAAACGAGGTTGCCGAAGGCGTCGTATCCCAGCAGGGTCACGATGCTGGAGGTGCCCGATGCGCCATTGGCCACTGGCGGCGATGCTTCGCGCACCCGCCGGCCCGCCGCGTCGAAGGCGTAGGTCCACGTGGCACCCAGCGCGTTGGTCACGCTGGTTCGGTGTCCCAGCGCGTCGTAGGCGTAGCTCTCCTGGTAGCCCAGCGCATCGGTCTTGCCGGTCAGCCGGCCCGCGCCGTCGTAGCTGTAGCGGGTGTGGCGGTCCTGGGCAGAGGCCGTTCCGGAGACCGAGGCATATTCGATCAGATGGCTCAGTTGCCCTACCCCGTCATATTCTCGTGCGACCACATAGCCTGCGGCGTCCACAGTGCGAGAGATGCGGCCTGCGCCGTCCACGAGTTGCCTGCTGACGCGGTCCTGGCCAGTGCTCTGCACCATGCCCAGCACGCGGGCCAGCGTGATGTCCCGGGGGGCCACCCCCGCCAGGTTGACGGTCTTGGCATATGCCGTGGAGGTGGTGAGGTTCCCGCTGTAGGCGGTCTGGCGGACCGCGCCCAGCGCGTCCACCTCCAGCACCTGCCGATCGGCCTGGTCGTAGGCCCACGACGCTGTGCGGTCGCCCGCCTGCGGGCGCAGCGCCAACGCGATGTTGGCCTGGTCGTAATTGGCAATGGCAGGCGAAAACACCGCGCCGCGCGTCGCCGTGGGGGCCGTGACGAGCGTCGCGTACTCGGTGCGCTGCTTCAGGTTGCCATTGCGGTCGTACACGTTTCCGGTGACCGAACCGCCCGCACCCACCACATAGATCTGACGCCCTGCCGCGTCGTAGACATAGTCGGTCGCCTGATCGCCGCCCGCCGAAGCCACGTCCTGCGGCTGCTGGCCGGTCGTGATCGGCGTGGCGAAACGCAGCGTCTTGACGACATGGCCATCTCCGTCGTAGCGCAACTGCGTGACCGATCCCGTTCCGTCGGCGCTCCAGACCAGGCGGTTGGCCCGGTCGTAGGCGTTCTTTTCCACCACATTGCCCGCAGCGCCCTCCTGGGCGGCGAGCTGGAAGATGAAGGACTCGTCGTACGCATCGGCGCTGACGGTGATGGGCTTGGCATACCGCACCCGTTCCACGACGTTGCCGGCCGCGTCGTAGCGCAGCTTGGTGGCAGCGCCCGTGCCATCGACCGAGACGATCACACGGCCCAAGGCGTCGTAGGCCATGCGCACCCGCTGGTCCTGGGCGTCATTGGCCACAGGCTGCGGATGGGTCCCGGGCGTCCAGCCGCTGGAGCCGCCGATGGTGATCCGGTTGGCGAAGCTGCGCTGCTCCATTACCCTGCCATTGCCGTCGCGCAGATAGATGGTCACCTCGCCAAGGCCCGTCACGACCGACTGCAAATGGTTGTTGGCGTCGTAGGTGCGGTATTCGATCTTGTCGGTGGCAGACGCCACGATGCCCGCGCGCACCTGCGAATCCCAGCTGCCCGGGCCGACCGATGCACCGCCGCTGGCGTACCGGAGCAGCACCGACGTGTCGGCGATGACCTGGCGGTATTCGGTGAGCTTGCTGATACGTCCGAGGGCGTCGTAGGCCGTTTCCCTGACGTTGCCAGCGCCATCGATGGCCAGGGTCTGGCGGTTCTCGTCGTCGTAGAGGTAATAGCTCGTGTTGCCATTGGCATCCACGCTGCTCGTGAGGTTGCCCTGCAGGTCATAGGCGTACGAGCGGGTCAGGTTCAAGCCCGCAGGATCCACCTGTTCCCGCACCCGGCGGCCCAGGCCGTCATAGCTGTAACGGGTCAACGTGCCCTCGGGCCGCGTCACTTCCAGGGTGTGGCCTTGGGCGTCGTAGGCATACCGCGTGGACAGGGCCAGGCCCGCGGGGTCCACCAGTTGCTCGGTGAGCTGGCCCTTGGCGTCGTAGCGCAACTCGGTGACGGTGCCGCCGGGTTGCGTGATGCGGATCTGGCGCCCGAGCGGGTCGTAGGCGAATTGCGTGGCGAGCGACAGCCCGCCCGCATCCACCGTCTGGGTGATGACGCGGTTGGCGGCATCGTATGCGACGGTCGTGCGTGTGCCGTTGGCATCCACGGTTTCCATCAGGCGGCCCGCGCGGTCATAGGACTTGGACGTGGTGACCGTTTCGGTGACGTTGGTGTCGAAGCGCCATGCCTGCGCCGATGCCCCGGTCGGGTTGCCGTCCGCATCGTAGGTGTAGCTGGTCGCGTTGCCGCGGGCATCCGAGACCTGGACCATGTCGCCATGGCGGTTGTAAGTCTGCTTCAGGAGCAGGCCTTCGTCGGTGCTGATGGTGACGGTTCGGTTCTTCGCGTCGTAGGCGTAGGTGGTGGTGTTGCCCTCGGCATTGACCTGCGAAACGATGCGGTTGAACGCGTCATACTTGGTGGTCAGCACGGCCCACAGCGCGTTGGTGCTGGAGACTTCCCGGCCCAGCTTGTCGAAAGTCCGCGTGCGCACCCGGCCCAGCGCGTCCGTGGCGCTGATCTGGTTGCCGAAGGCGTCGTATTTGTAAGCGGTGACGGCGGCCAGCGCCCCCGCATCCCGGGTCTGGCCCGCCACCAGGCCGCGCCGGTCGTACCGGGTCTGCAAGACCGTATTGGGCGTGGACACCCCGGTGGGCTCGGTCCGCTGCGTTTCCTCGCGGAAGGCGTTGTAGACGTAATTCGTGGCGAAGCCGAGCGCATCTGTCGTGCTGGCCAGGGTGCCGGTCGCGTTGTAGGTGGAGCGGGTGATCTGATCAAGCGCGGGATTGGCCGCGGCCTGCAGCAGCGACAGGAGCTTGGCGTTGACCAGCCCGCCGGCTTGCGATCCGGTCAGCTCACCCGGGTTGATGCGCGTGCCATAGCGCACCTGCGCAGTGGCCTGGCCCAGGGCGCTGTAACGGGTCTCGGTGACTTCTCCCAGCGCATTGACGGTGTGCGTGAGCTGGCCCGCCGTGTTGTAGAAGAAAAGCGTGCGCAGGCCGTTGGCATCGGTGGTGCTGGTCCTGCGGCCGGCCCGATCGTAGGTGTGCGTTTTGGCGTAGCTGTTCCAGACGGCGTCGATCTGCGCCTGGGTCTGCGCCGACGCCAGTTGCCGTGCCCCTTCGGCCGACAGCTCCGCCAGCAGCCGACCCTGCGAGTCGTATCGGCTGACCCGGGCGCGTGCCTCGCTGCCGGTCGCGACCGTGGTGCGGATGCGGTTGCCAGCGGCGTCGTAGGCATGCTCCGTGCGCGTTCCCTGATAGTCGGTCTCGGCGGCCAGGCGCCCGAGTGCGTCGTATTCGGACAGGCGAACCTGATCCTGCCCCGAGGCCGCAGGACGCAACTGCGCCACCGGGGTCGCGCTGGTGATCGACGACACCACGGCGGCCTTCAGCGCCGTTGCATAGCGCGTCTGCTTCGTGGCATTGCCATTGGCGTCGTACTCGAACGTGGTCAGGTAGCTCGCGCCATCCACCAAGGCCACGAGCTGGTGCTTCTCGTCATAGACCCGGCGCTCGACGATGTCCTGGCTGTTGGTCGCGGGCTTCAGGTCCTGCAGCGTGCCGCTGGCGCGCTTGGCTGCATCGGTCAGCTTGGCGAACCGGGTGGTGGACGCCAGCCTGCCGGCCGCGTCGTATGCGTTGAGCAGCAGATACCCCTCGGCATCCAGCGTGCCGGTGCGCAACCCGTCGGCGTCGTAGAAGTAGCGGGTGACGCGGTCGGCCGCCGCATCGGCCACGGGGCTGACGGCGCTGCCCGCCGGCGTGCCGCCGAGCGAGGCCACGGCCACCGTCTTGGCATATTGGCGGGTCGTGACCAGCCGCGAGGCGCCGTCATAGACGTTCTCGGTCACGCTGCCATCGCTGCCGACGGTTTTCCAGAGCCGGCCAGCGCCGTCGTAGATTCTCCACTCGGTCCGGTCGGACGGCGCGCCGGCAGGGCGCAGCGCAGCCACGGCGATGTCGGCCAGGCTGCCATCGCCCGCCGTGAGCAAACGCGTGTCGACAGGGGTAGCGTAGGCAATGGTGCGCGTGAGTTGCCCCGATCCGTTGTAGATGTACTCCCGCAATTCGCCCGCCGCGCCCACATCGGCGGTCTTCCTGCCGGCATCGTCGTACAGCATCCACGATTTGACGCCCGTCGCGTCTTGGCTGAGCCGGAGGCGGCCCAGGGCGTCGTACACGAACGTGCTGGTGCCAAGGTCCGCAGCCGTTGCGTCGGAGCGCTGAAGGCTGACGAGGCGCCCGGCCCGGTCGTACGTCCGGGTCTCCTGCAGGCCGTTGACCGCCTGGGTGACGATCCGCGCACCTGCGTCGTCATAAAGGGTGGATGCCAGTTGCCCCAGGCCGTCGGTGGTGGACAGCAGCCGGCCCATTCCGTCATAGGCATAGGCCGTCGTCGCGCCCTTGCCGTCGATGGTCTGGATCAGACGGCCCGCGGGGTCGTAGACCTGCCGGACCACGGTGCTGCCGGCGGCCACGCCATTGCCGGAGGCATCGGTTGCCGAATAGGTGGTCGACGTCTGCACCTGGCCCCGGAAATCCAATACATAGTCCGTGCGCCGCACCTGCTGCAGGTTCTGCTGCCCCGCCCAGGAGGCGACCGTGGCCGCGGTCGGCACGGCGTCACGGGCCAGTCCGGCCACCGCGTAGGCCGATGCATGGTGCTGCAGCACCGCGACCACCTCGCCATAGGCGTTGCGGCGGTATTCGGTGACGCGGCCCTCCGCGCTGATCACGAAACGCAGGTTGGTGCCGTTGGCATCGTCGTACATATAGCGCGTCGTGAGTGCCCCCGAGGGCTGCCCCGCACCATCGCCGTCGGGATCCGGCTGGGTGTAGACCGTCTCCGTGAGCAGTTGATTCACCGCGTTGTAGGTGCGGGCCACCGTATTGCCCAAGGCATCGCGCTGCAAGACCTGATTGCCCCGCGCGTCGTAGGCCATGAACACCGCGCGCCCGTCCGCATCGGTCGTGCGGATCAGATCGCCAGTGGCGTTGTATTCGAATCGCTGAACCAGCGGTGCGCCCCCCGTGCCCGGCGAGGCGATGCTGAGCAACTGCCCTTTGGCGTCATAGGCATAGGAAGCGTTCTTGCCCGCAGGGTCGGTGACCTGCGTGGTGCGCGCGGCGGTGTCGTAGCTGAACCGGTAGGTCTGGCCCAGGGCGTCGCGCAGCGAGGCGACCTTGTAATCCGCACCCACCTGCACGTATTGGATGGCCAGCTGCGTTCCATCGCTCTGGCTGACGGTGGCCACCCGGTTGCTGTCGCCGTCGTAGGTGTAGCTGGTGCGGTAGACCTTGCCGTCGGCCGTGGAGCCGTCCGCAGGCGTGAGGTCCACCGTGACACTGGCCAGGCGATTGCGCGCATCGTAGGCATAGCTGGTGCGAACGGTGGTGGCGTCTTGCCGGTCTGCCACGCGCACGCGCATCAGCAGTCCCCCTGCGTAGTCGTATACGACCGATTCCCCGCTCGCATTGACGACCTTCGCGATGTTGCCGTCCGAGCCATAGGTGTAGGTCGTCGTGTTGCCGTTGGCATCCACGGTCTTGTCGAGGCGGCCCGTGTCCGCGGCGTAGTAGTCCCGGGTCTGCGTCTGGCCATCCGTCCAGATGAAGCCGGAGCCGGTCGACTCGATGCGGTCATAGGCCCCCGCGCCATCGGTGCCGACATACCGACTGGAGGCCGCGTCCCAGGTGAAGAGTGCGCCCCCGCCATCGCGGCCGATGAGCGTGATCGTGCTGCCCTGCTGGCCCGCCTGCCCAGCCAGCACCAGTTGTCGGCGATAGAAACCGGTGCTCCAGTTGTCCGCGTTGTCGTCGTTGAGCAGGCCCTGGCTGTTGTAGGTGCGGACGGCCTGGTAGCTGCCCCCGTGCGCCACCAACTGATCGTCGGTGCCGGAAATCACCAGATTGCCGGTGGCCACATTGACAAAAACCTGCTCGTTGCCACGCCCCTGGGAGGCATTGCCCTGAGAAGCCCGCTGACCCAACGTGGCCAAGGAACTGTTGCCGAACCCAAGACTGTTGCCGCTGACGATACCGACCATCTCTACCCCTCGTTCGATGTTTAACCGGGGCAGGTCCAGTGACTAAGACGCCCCATCTCAACAACTCATCCATCGGAATGGAAAACCGTTGAGCGAAAGACCGACTAAATCGAGTGGGTATTAGGTGCAAGGGGAAATGAGGTGGGCCGATGCAAGGGCCCATTCGGCATTGCGCCTGTTTCCTACACCCCCGCCTGGCGCGCCCCTGCTACCTTGCCATCCACCCCAGGCACCAGCAACAACCGACCGTGGCGAACCCCCTCCACCCGCCCATCCGACAACGCCGCCACGCCGGCCGCCGAGCGACAGGGTGTGCCTGACCCGACCCCATGACCCGCACCCCCACCACCCCCGACGCCCTGGCGCTGTATGAACAAAAGCGCGACTTCTCGATCACCCCCGAGCCGCGCGGAGGGGCCGAGGCGACCGCCGATGCGCTGCGCTACGTGATCCACAAGCACTGGGCCACCCGGCTGCACTACGACCTGCGCCTGGAGCTGGAGGGCACCATGAAAAGCTGGGCCGTGCCCAAGGGGCCCAGCTTCGATCCGGCCGACAAGCGCATGGCGGTGCAGGTGGAGGACCACCCGATCGCCTACAACCAGTTCGAAGGGCAGATTCCGGCGCGGCAGTACGGGGCGGGCAAGGTCATCATCTGGGACAAGGGCTACTGGGTGCCGCTGGAAGATCCGGTGAAGGGCTACCGGGCCGGCAAGCTCAAGTTCGAGATCCACGGCCACAAGCTGCAGGGGCGGTGGACGCTGGTGCGAATGCGTTCCCGGGGGGCCAAGGAGGAGCGGCAGCCCGCATGGCTGCTGATCAAGGAGCACGACGGACTGGAGCGCCCGGCGGCCGAGTTCGACGTGGTGCAAGACATGCCCGACAGCGTGAGCGCCCTGCCCGATCTGCCGGGCGTGCCAGGCCAGGCGCCTCGGCCTGGCAAGGCGCGGGCAACGAAGACCGCCCGAGGCGCCAAAGCCGCCCCAGCGGTCAAGGCCCCGTTGCCAGCCGAGCTCAAACCCCAGCTCGCCACGCTGGTCCAGGGCCCGCCGCCCGATCTGGCCGACTGGCTGTTCGAACTCAAGTTCGACGGCTACCGGCTGCTTGCGCGCATCGACCATGGCAAGGTGCGGCTGTTCACCCGCAATGGCAACGACTGGGCCCACAAGATGCCCGACCTCGTGACGGCCCTGAAGGCGCTTCCCATCGACAGCGGCTGGATCGATGGCGAGATCGTGGTGATGGACCGCCAGGGCATGCCGGACTTCCAGGCGCTGCAGAACGCGTTCGAGAACGGCACCGCGGCAGGGCTGGTGTTCTACGCGTTCGACCTGCCCTTCGTGAACGGGGCGGACCTGCGCGCGCTGCCCGTCACCGACCGCCACGAGGCCCTGCGCGCCATCCTTCCCGAGGGCGAGGGCCAGACGGTGCGCTTCAGCGAGGCCTTCGATGCAGCCCCGGGCCAGCTCATCGCATCGGCGTGCCGGCTCGGCTTCGAAGGGGTGATCGGCAAGCGCAGGAGCGCGCCGTATGTCTCGCAACGCTCGGCGGACTGGATCAAGCTCAAATGCGGCCAGCGCCAGGAGTTCGTGATCGGCGGCTACACCGAGCCCAGGGGCACGCGCACCGGCATCGGCGCGCTGCTGCTGGGCGTGCAGGACGAAGACGGGAGCCTGCGCTACGTGGGCAATGTCGGCACCGGGTTCAACGAGCGCAGCCTGGCGCAGTTGCGCGAGCGCCTGGAGGCGCTGACGACCTCCAAGAGCCCGTTCGCCAACGCGGCCCGGGGCGCGGCCAAGGTGCATTGGGTGCGGCCGCAATTGCTGGCGGAGGTGGCCTTCGCCAGTTGGACGCACAGCGAACGCATCCGCCACGCCGTGTTCCGCGGCCTGCGGGACGACAAGCCCGCCAAGGACATCGTGCACGAGCGCCCTCTTCCCGCCAAGGCGCTGGCCAAGTCCGCCACGCGCGCCAAGCCCTCGCCCGCGCGAGCGGACACCCTGCGAGTGACCCACGCCGACCGCGTCATCGACCCGGAATCGGGCACCACCAAGATCGACCTCGTGCGCTACTACGCGCTGGTGGCGCCGCTGATGATGGAGCACCTGCACCAGCGACCGGTCTCGCTGGTGCGGGCGCCGGCCGGTGTCGGTGGCGAGCTGTTCTTTCAGCGCCACCAGGAGCAAGGCAGCCTGCAGGGCGTGCAGCCGCTCAAGGCCTCGCTCTACCCCGGCCATCCGCCGCTGCTGGAGGTGGTGTGGCCGCAGGGCCTGCTGGCCGCTGCGCAGATGAACACGGTGGAGTTCCACACCTGGAATGCCCGCAAGGACCGCATCGACCGGCCCGACCGCATGACGTTCGACCTCGATCCCGGCGAGGGCCTGGCCTGGGAACGCATGCAGGAGGCGGCCACCCTGATGCGCGTGATGCTCACCGAACTCGGCCTGCCGTCGTTCCTCAAGACCAGCGGCGGCAAGGGCCTGCACGTGGTGGTGCCCATCCAGCGGCGGCACGACTGGGATACGGTCAAGGCGTTTTCGCAAGCCATCGTGCAGCACATGGCCCGCACCATTCCGGCCCTGTTCGTGGCCAAGAGCGGGCCCCGCAACCGCGTGGGCAAGGTGTTCGTGGACTATTTGCGCAACGGATTGAGCGCCACCACGGTCTGCGCCTGGTCGGCGCGCTCGCGGCCTGGCCTGGGCATCTCGGTGCCGCTGGCCTGGAAGGAGCTGGAAACCCTGACGGGCAGTGCAGAGTGGACCGTGCGCAATGTGGACGAGCGGCTGCGCACCGGCAACTCCCCCTGGGAGGGCTATGCCGGCGCGGCGGTGTCGATCGCGGGCGCCATGCGCCTGCTGCAGTTCACGCCGAAGGCGTGAGCGGCGGCCGCGCGGCGGCGGCGGCAGGGCCGGTCAGGCCTGCAGTGGCAGTTCGTCCGTTTCGGTGCGGGTGGTGCGGTGGCCCTTCAACCCGAGCTTGGCCAGCAGCTTCACATCGGCCTCGCCCTCGGGGTTGCCGGTGACCAGCAGCTTGTCGCCATAGAAGATCGAATTGGCGCCCGCCATGAAGCACAGCGCCTGCACGGCATCGCCCATCTGCTGGCGGCCGGCCGACAGGCGCACGCGGGCCTTGGGCATGGTGATGCGCGCCACGGCGATCACCCGCACGAAGTCCAGCGGGTCCACCGGCTCGCTGTCGGCCAGCGGGGTGCCGGGCACGCGCACCAGGCTGTTGATGGGCACCGACTCGGGGTACGGGTTCAGGTTGGCGAGCTGGGCAAGCAGGCCGGCGCGGTGCACCGGCGCCTCGCCCATCCCCACTATGCCGCCGCAGCACACGCTGATGCCGGCGCCGCGCACGTGCTGCAGGGTGTCGAGCCGGTCCTGGTAGGCGCGGGTGCTGACCACGTCGGTGTAGTACTCGGGCGCGGTGTCCAGGTTGTGGTTGTAGTAGTCGAGTCCGGCGTCTTTCAGCGCCTTCGCCTGGTGGGACTCGAGCATGCCCAGCGTGGCGCAGGTCTGCATGCCCAGCCCTTTGACGGCGCCGATCAGCTCGCTCACTTTTTCGATGTCCCGGTCCTTGGGGGCGCGCCAGGCGGCGCCCATGCAAAAGCGGGTGGCACCGGCGTCCTTGGCGGCCTGGGCCGCGGCCGTGACTTCCTGCACGCTCATCAGCTTCTCGGCTTTCACGCCGGTGTCGAACTCGGCCGACTGCGGGCAATAGCCGCAGTTTTCGGGGCAGCCACCGGTCTTCACCGACAGCAGCGTGGCCAGTTCGATGTCACCGGCAGGCCAGTGCTCGCGGTGCACGGTCTGGGCCTGGAACATCAGGTCCATGAACGGCTTGTCCAGCAGCGCCTGGATGGCCTCAACGGACCAGGGCCCGGCAGGCACCTGCGCGACTGGCGGGCGGCGGTGCAGTTGCACGGCTTGCGCCGCGGCGGGGGTGGGTTGGACAGCGGTGGTTGGCATGGTGGGCGGGCCCTTTCTCGTCTGGTTTTTCGGCAGTCCGGCATCTGGCCGGTCGTGGCAGGCGCAGATTCTGGCGGAGCCGGCGGCGCAAATCCAGATCCAGGCCTCACAAACCCGAGCGAGATGGAGTGCCGTTATCTGCAGTCAACGGCCGGCCACCGATCGGGCTTTTTAAGCGAGGTTGCGCGACATTGCCTGCACGATCGCACAGGCGCGAAACCCGTGTCGCCTTCTGTCGCGAAACCATGGCCATCTTTCCGAAAATACCTCGCCCCACAGCGCAGCCATGCCCGGAGTTGCGTGCAGTTGGCGCCAGTGCCGCTGGAGGGCGGCAAGCAATGCCTGCCGATTCGTCAGCCCAGCGCCGCGATCACGTCTTTGGGGGCCTGCACCAGCTCGATGAGCACCCCCTCGCCCGCGATCGGAAACTCCGCGCTGGATTTGGGGTGCAGAAAGGTGATGTCGTGCCCCGCCGCACCTTGGCGGATGCCACCGGGCGCGAAGCGCACCCCCTGGGCCGTGAGCCATTCCACCGCGCGCGGCAGGTCGTCGATCCACAGGCCGATGTGGTTGAGCGGCGTGGTGTGCACGGCAGGCTTCTTGTCCACGTCCAGCGGCTGCATCAGGTCCACCTCCACCGCATGCGCGCCCCGGCCCATGGCCAGGATGTCTTCGTCGACGTTTTCGCGCTCGCTGCGGAAGGTGCCGGTCTGTTCGAGGCCCAGCATGTCCACCCACAGCGCCTTCATGCGCTCCTTGTCGGTGCCGCCGATGGCGACTTGCTGGATGCCGAGGACCTTGAACGGGCGTGCGGTGATGGGATTTGCCATGCGGATTCCAAAAAACGGTTTACTATGATTTTTATAGCAATATGCCCTAGTGGAATATGCGCCGCAGGCCAAAATGGGCCTTATCCACAGCGTGCCACCCCCAGGCATGCGCCACGCGGTGCCGGCCGGTTCGGGCCCTGCCCACCCCGCCCGCGACACCGCGCACGAAGATCACTGGAATTCCAGGATCACCTGGTCCACCGCCAGCGACTCGCCCTTGCCGGCGACCACCTTGCCCACGATGCTGTCCTGGGTGGCGAACAGGATGTTCTCCATCTTCATGGCCTCGATCACCGCGAGCTTTTCGCCGGCCTGCACCGCCTGGCCCGGCTGCACCGCCACGTCGACCAGCAGCCCGGGCATGGGCGATAGCAGGAACTTGCTCAGGTCCGGCGGCGCCTTGTACGGCATGAACTGGTGCAGGCGAGCGCCGAGGGGCGACAGCACGATGGCATCGATCTGCGTGCCGTTGTGCGAGATGCGCAGCGCCAGCGGACTGCGCGGCGTGCCGCGCTCGACCTGCGCGGTGAAGCCCGCGCCGTTGCACTGGCCCTGCACGCGGATCTGGCCCAGCGTGGCCGCGCTGCCGATCTGGTAGCTCTTGCCGCCCACCGACACGGCGCTGGAGCCCAAGCTGCCCTGGAAGTCCGTCACCGACACCGCGTGGTGCTCGTTGCGGCCTTCGTGCCCCATCACCACCACCACGAACTGCTCGCCCACCTTCACGTTGTGGCCGGCCAGCTGCCCGCTGATGCCCGAGGCACGCGCGCGGTAGCGGCGGTTCATGTAGGCCGCCAGCGCCACCAAAAACAGCGGATCGTCGTGCGGCACGTCCTGCGAGGCAAAGCCCTGGCTGTAGTTCTCGGCGATGAAGCCGGTGTTGAAGTCGCCCGCCACGAAACGTGGATGGGCCAGCAGCGCAGCCTGGAACGGGATGTTGCTGCCCACGCCGCGGATCACGAACCCGTTGAGCGCGGCGCGCATCTTGTGGATGGCGTCCTCCCGGTCCTGGCCGTGCACGATGAGCTTGGCGATCATCGAGTCGTAATACATGGGGATCTCGCCGCCCTCGTACACGCCCGTGTCCACCCGCACGCCCAGCTTTTTGGTGGTGTCGGCCTGGAACATCGACTCCTCGGGCGGCTGAAATCGCACCAGGCGGCCGGTGGAGGGCAGAAAGTTGCGGAACGGGTCTTCGGCGTTGATGCGGCACTCGATGGCCCAGCCATCGCGCCGGACGTCGGCCTGGGTGAGCGGCAGCGGTTCGCCGGCCGCCACACGGATCATCAGCTCGACCAGGTCCAGGCCGGTGATGCATTCCGTCACCGGGTGCTCCACCTGCAGGCGCGTGTTCATCTCCAGGAAGTAGAAGTCCTGGTCCTTGCCGACCACGAACTCCACCGTGCCAGCGCTCTGGTAGTTCACCGCCTTGGCCAGGGCCACGGCCTGCTCGCCCATGGCCTTGCGCGTCGCGTCGGAGATGAAGGGGGACGGCGCCTCCTCGATCACCTTCTGGTGGCGGCGCTGGATGGAGCATTCGCGCTCGTTCAGGTAGATCACGTTGCCCTGGCTGTCGCCCAGCACCTGGATCTCGATGTGGCGCGGCTCCTGCACGAACTTCTCGATGAAGATGCGGTCGTCGCCGAAGCTGTTGCGCGCCTCGTTGCGGCACGAGGTGAAGCCCTCCAGCGCCTCCTTGTCGTTGTAGGCCACGCGCAGGCCCTTGCCGCCACCGCCGGCGGACGCCTTGATCATCACGGGGTAGCCGATGTCGCAGGCGATCTCCACCGCGCGCTCGGCCGATTCGATGGCGTCGTTCCAGCCCGGAATGGTGCTGACCTGCGCCTCGTTCGCCAGTTTCTTGGAGGCGATCTTGTCGCCCATGGCGCCGATGGAATGGTGCTTGGGACCGATGAAGACGATGCCCTCCTCCTCCACGCGCTTGGCGAAGGCTTCGTTTTCCGACAGGAAGCCGTAGCCCGGGTGCACGGCCTGCGCCCCAGTCTGCTTGCAGGCGGCGATGATGCGGTCGGCCTGCAGGTAGCTCTCGCGGCTGGGCGCCGCCCCGATGTGCACGGCCTCGTCGGCAAGCTTGACGTGGCGCGCCTCCTTGTCCGCATCGGAATACACCGCCACGGTGGCGATGCCCATCTTCTTGGCGGTGGCGATGACCCGGCACGCGATTTCGCCCCGGTTGGCGATCAGGATTTTGGTGAACATGGTGTTGGGGAGTGGAGGTGTTCTAACGGGCGGTGTCTTGCGTCTTTTTCGTCTGTCTGTCTCGCGGGACGGGGCTCATGCGTGCCGGTCGATGGCCGGGCTCATGTCTTCCATCCAGAGCACGTTGTCCGAGTACGACTGCAGGTCGGGCGAGAGGTTGGAGGTGGAGCCCGAGACCCACACCTCCTTGTGCAGCTCGGACTTCACGTAGGAGATGGCGTCTTCGAAGTCCCCGTCGCCGGCGGAGAGAATCAGCCGGTCGTACACGTTCTGGGCCGCCAGCTTGATGATCAGCGTGGCGATGCCCACGTCCACGCCCTTTTGCACCGACCGGTCGAACTGGTGGCTGCAGTTGGGGCAGTTGGCGTGCATGCGCTTGAGCTTGTAGAGCTGCACCCGGAACTTCGGCCCGATGGGCGGCGCGGTCTTGATCCAGGAGTGGAACGCGTTCTGGGCATCGGTGGATGGATCGCTCGCCGAGTTCAGGTAGTAGCTCTCATGGATCGGCCCGCCGTTCAGGCGGGTGATCTCGTTCTTGAGCTTCAGGTAGTCGAAGGGCCGGCCCTTGCCGTAGTTGAAGAGGTAGGCGCCATCGACGATCCAGACGGTTTTCATGGGGCGTGCATCGCTCACAGCGGAATGTTCCCGTGCTTGCGCCAGGGGTTCTCCAGCTTCTTGCCCTGCAGCATCACCAGGCTGCGGCAGATGCGCTTGCGCGTCTCGTGCGGCAGGATCACATCGTCGATGAAGCCGCGCGCGCTGGCCACGAAGGGGTTGGCAAAGCGCTGCTTGTATTCGGCCTCGCGGGCGGCGAGCTTGGCGGGGTCGTTCTTGTCCTCGCGGAAGATGATTTCCACCGCGCCCTTGGCGCCCATCACCGCGATCTCGGCGTTGGGCCACGCCAGGTTGACGTCGCCGCGCAGGTGCTTGGAGCTCATCACGTCGTAGGCGCCGCCGTAGGCCTTGCGGGTGATGACGGTGATCTTGGGCACGGTGCACTCGGCATACGCATACAGCAGCTTGGCGCCGTGCTTGATGATGCCGCCGTACTCCTGCGACGTGCCGGGCATGAAGCCGGGCACGTCCACGAAGGTGACCACGGGGATGTTGAACGCGTCGCAGAACCGCACGAAGCGCGCGGCCTTGATGCTGCTCTTGATGTCCAGGCAGCCGGCCAGCACCAGCGGCTGGTTGGCGACGATGCCCACGGTCTGACCCTCCATGCGCGCCAGCCCGATGACGATGTTCCTGGCGTAGTCGGGCTGCAGTTCGAAGAAGTCGCCGTCGTCCACCACCTTGGTGATCAGCTCCTTCATGTCGTAGGGCTTGTTGGGGTTCTCGGGCACCAGGGTGTCGAGGCTGCGGTCCATGCGGTCGGCCGGGTCGTTGCTCGGTCGCACGGGCGGCTTTTCGCGGTTGTTCAGCGGCAGGTAGTTGTACAGGCGGCGCAGCATCATCAGCGCCTCGACGTCGTTCTCGAACGCCATGTCGGCCACGCCGCTGCGGGTGGTGTGGGTGCCGGCGCCGCCCAGCTCCTCGGCCGTGACTTCCTCGTGGGTGACCGTCTTGACCACCTCGGGGCCGGTCACGAACATGTAGCTGCTGTCCTTGACCATGAAGATGAAGTCGGTCATGGCGGGCGAGTACACAGCGCCGCCAGCGCAAGGGCCCATGATCATGCTGATCTGCGGGATCACGCCGCTGGCCAGCACGTTCTTCTGGAACACGTCGGCATAGCCGCCGAGCGAGGCCACGCCTTCCTGGATGCGCGCGCCGCCCGAATCGTTGAGCCCGATCACCGGCGCACCCACCTTCATGGCCTGGTCCATCACCTTGCAGATCTTCTCGGCATGCGTTTCCGACAGCGCACCGCCGAACACGGTGAAGTCCTGGCTGAAGACGAAGACGAGGCGGCCGTTGATCATGCCGTAGCCGGTCACCACGCCGTCGCCGGGAATCTTCTGGCCTTCCATGCCGAAGTCGGTGCAGCGGTGCTCCACGAACATGTCCCATTCCTCGAACGTGCCGTCGTCCAGCAGCAGCTCGATGCGCTCGCGCGCGGTGAGCTTGCCCTTCTTGTGCTGCGCGTCGATGCGCTTTTGACCGCCGCCCTGGCGGGCGAGTTGGCGCTTTTGCTCCAGTTGTTCGAGGATGTCTTGCATGGGTCGCTCTTTCGGTGGTGATTCTTTTGCTATTTATTTAATAGCGGTATGCCGGGAGTTTTCTTGTGCTGCGAGCAGATTCCGTGCGGCAGTGGACGCGGCGATGCGCCCGGCCGCCACGTCCGCCTGCAGCGTGGGCAGCAGTGCCCGCACCTCGGGGTGCTGGCGGAACGCATGCCGCAGGCCCGCCTCGATGCGTTCCCACATCCAGGCCAGTGCCTGCCTTTCGCGGCGGCGGGCGAGCCGGCCGCTGGCGGTCTGCAGTTGGCGGAACTGGCTGACGGCGGCCCAGAAGGCCTGCAGGCCCTGGCCCTGCAGCGCGCTGATCTGCAGCACCTTGGGTTGCCAGGGGGCGGCATCGGCCTGGGCGGGGGCCGGTTCGCTTTCTGCCGGCACCGCGCCGTGGCCCGCTGTCGGCGCATGGCGGGGGTGGCCCAGCGAGCGCTCGGGGTTGCCGTGCTGGCTCAGCAGCCGCAGGCTGGAGGTGATCTGCGCCTCGGCGCGGGTGGCGGCGTGCGGGTCGATATCGGCCTTGTTGATGACGACCAGGTCGGCGATCTCCATCACGCCCTTCTTGATGGCCTGCAGGTCGTCGCCCGCGTTGGGCAGCTGCAGCAGCACGAACATGTCCGTCATGCCCGCCACGGCGATCTCGCTCTGGCCCACGCCAACGGTCTCCACCATGACGATGTCGTAGCCGGCGGCCTCGCATACCAGCATGGCCTCGCGCGTCTTCTCGGCCACGCCGCCCAGGGTGCCGCTGGACGGGCTGGGGCGGATGTAGGCCTTCTCGTGCATGGACAGGTGTTCCATGCGGGTCTTGTCGCCCAGGATGGAGCCGCCCGACACGGTGGACGACGGGTCGATGGTGAGCACCGCCACGCGGTGGCCCAGGCCGATCAGGTGCAGGCCCAGCACTTCGATGAAGGTGGATTTGCCCACGCCGGGCACGCCGCTGATCCCCAGGCGAAACGACTGGCCGGTGTGCGGCAGCAAGGCGGTGAGCAGCTCGTCGCCCTGCGCGCGGTGGTCGGCGCGGGTCGACTCCAGCAGCGTGATCGCCTTGGACATGGCCCGGCGCTGCACGGCCTGGGCGCCGTGGAGGATGCCGTCCAGCCAAACGCCGGCCGAAGGTGGCCGATGGGGCGAAGCCCCCGTAGAAGAAGCGGGTGAAGAAGCGGGCGAAGGCAGAGGCGCGCTCATTCGGCACCCTCCTCGGGCCGCCACTCGTAGTGCACGTCCACGTCTTCCTCGCCGGTCTGCACGAAGCCGTGGCGCTGGTAGAAGCGGTTGGCATCGCTGCGCTGCAGCGCGGTCACGCGCAGCACGGCGCCTTCGCGGCGCGCGCGGTCCTGCACCTGGGCCAGCACGGCGGCGCCCACACCGGCGCCCTGCCAGTCCGGGTGCAGGTACAGGTGCTGCAGCCGCAGCGCCCGGTCGCCCTCGGGCAGCACGGTGACGAAGCCCATGCGCCGCCCGTCGGGTGCGACCAGGTGCTGCATGTGCTCGGGGGTGAAAGCCGCGCGCAGCCGTTCGCGCGAACGCTCGGGCGTGTAGCGGCCCACACGCTCCAGGCTCTCGCGCATGGCCGCGGTGCGCAGCGCCAGCATGGGCTCGAAGTCCGCTTCGGCCACCGGATGCCAGGTGAACGCGGGGGCGGTCAACGCGGCACCTCCACGCGGCGCCATGCCATGCGCGCGGGCGCCCGGCCAACGGTCGCCGTCGTCATGCGGCGAAGGCCTTGCGGATCTGCTCCAGCACGTCCTTGGCGCTGGCCGGGATCGGCGTGCCGGGACCGTACACGCCCTTGACGCCCGCCTCGTAGAGGAAGTCGTAGTCCTGCACCGGGATCACGCCGCCCACGAAGACGATGATGTCGTCTGCGCCCTGGTCCTTGAGCGACTGGATGATGGCCGGCACCAGCGTCTTGTGCCCCGCCGCCAGGGTGGAGACCCCCACGGCGTGCACGTCGTTCTCGATGGCCTGGCGCGCGCATTCCTCGGGGGTCTGGAAGAGCGGACCCATGTCCACGTCGAACCCCAGGTCGGCGAAGGCCGTGGCCACCACCTTGGCGCCGCGGTCGTGCCCGTCCTGGCCGAGCTTGGCGATCATCACGCGCGGGCGGCGGCCTTCGGCCTCGGCAAACTCGGTGATCTCGGCCTTGAGCTGCTCCCAGCCTTCGGCCGAGTCGTAGGCGGCGGCATACACGCCCGTCACCTTCTGCGTGTCGGCGCGGTGGCGGCCATAGACCTTCTCCAGCGCGTCGGACACCTCGCCCACCGTGGCGCGCAGGCGCATCGCCTGGATGGCCAGGTCGAGCAGGTTGCCTTGGCCGCTCTCCGCCGCGGCCGTGAGCGCGTCCAGCGCCTGCTGCACCAGCGCGGCGTCGCGCTTTTCGCGGATGGCTTTCAGGCGCGCGATCTGCCCGTCGCGCACCTTCACGTTGTCGATCTGCAGGATGTCGACCGGGTCTTCCTTGTGCAGCTTGTACTTGTTGACGCCCACGATCACGTCCTTGCCGGAATCGATGCGCGCCTGCTTCTCGGCGGCCGCGGCCTCGATCTTGAGCTTGGCCCAGCCGCTGTCCACCGCCTGGGTCATGCCGCCCATGGCTTCGACCTCTTCGATGATGGTCCACGCGGCATCGGCCATGTCCTGCGTGAGCTTTTCCATCATGTAACTGCCGGCCCAGGGGTCGATCACGCTGGTGATGTGGGTCTCTTCCTGGATGATGAGCTGCGTGTTGCGGGCGATGCGGGCCGAGAACTCGGTGGGGAGCGCGATGGCTTCGTCCAGCGCGTTGGTGTGCAGGCTCTGCGTGCCGCCGAACACCGCGGCCATGGCCTCGATGGTGGTGCGCACCACGTTGTTGTAGGGGTCCTGCTCGGTCAGGCTCCAGCCGCTGGTCTGGCAGTGGGTGCGCAGCATCAGACTCTTGGGGTTCTTGGCGCCGGTGGCCTTCATGATGCGGCACCACAGCAGGCGCGCGGCGCGCATCTTGGCCACCTCCAGGTAGAAGTTCATGCCGATCGCCCAGAAGAACGACAGGCGCCCGGCGAACTCGTCCACGTCCAGCCCCGAGGCGATGGCCGTCTTCACGTACTCCTTGCCGTCGGCCAGGGTGAAGGCCAGCTCCAGCGCCTGGTTGGCGCCCGCCTCCTGCATGTGGTAGCCGCTGATGGAGATGGAATTGAACTTCGGCATGTTCCGCGCCGTGTAGCCGATGATGTCGCCGATGATGCGCATCGAGGGCTTGGGCGGGTAGATGTAGGTATTGCGCACCATGAACTCTTTCAGAATGTCGTTCTGAATGGTTCCCGAGAGCTTGTCCTGGCTCACGCCCTGCTCTTCCGCGGCCACCACGTAGCCGGCCAGCACGGGCAGCACGGCGCCGTTCATCGTCATGGAGACGCTCACCTTGTCCAGCGGAATCTGGTCGAAGAGGATCTTCATGTCCTCCACCGAATCGATCGCCACGCCGGCCTTGCCCACGTCGCCCGTGACGCGCGGGTGGTCGCTGTCGTAGCCGCGGTGCGTGGCCAGGTCGAACGCCACGCTGACCCCCTGCCCGCCGGCGGCCAGCGCCTTGCGGTAGAAGGCGTTGGATTCCTCGGCCGTGGAAAAGCCCGCGTACTGGCGGATCGTCCAGGGCCGCACCGCGTACATCGTGGCCTGCGGCCCGCGCAGGTACGGCTCGAACCCCGGCAGCGTGTTGGCGTAGGGCAGGTTCGCCGTGTCCTCGGCCGTGTAGAGCGGCTTGACCGTGATGCCGTCGGGCGTCACCCAGTTCAGCGCCGCGACATCGCCACCGGGGGCCGACTTGGCGGCCGCCCGGGTCCACGCGGCGAGGTCTGCGGGGGCGAAAGAGGGGAATGGGGTGTTGCTGCTCATATCTGGGAAGGCTTCACGGGTGGCGAGAAAAGCGCGGTGGCGCTGCAACGATTTGGCACAGTGAAGCGAGTCTAACCCAATCTGTAATTATTAATTTATAGTTTTTCTGCGGTACATTCCCGCCATGTCAGCCGCCACCCTCACCCCCCGCGCCCTCTACGAAGAGGTGGCGGAGCAACTGCGCCAGCGCATCTTCCGGCGCGAACTGCAGCCCGGCAGCTGGATCGACGAACTGCGCATCGCCGAGGAGTTCGGCATCAGCCGCACGCCACTGCGCGAGGCCCTCAAGGTACTCGCGGCCGAAGGGCTGGTCACGATGAAGGTGCGCCGCGGCGCCTACGTGACCGAGGTGTCCGACAAGGACCTGCGCGACGTGTACCACCTGCTGGCGCTGCTGGAAAGCGATGCGGCCGGCGTGGTCGCCGCCAGCGCCACCGCCGAGCAACTTCGCGAGCTGGAAGGACTGCACCGCGAACTGGCCGCCAGCGTGGACGACCGCGAGCGCTTCTTCGCGGTGAACGAGCGCTTTCACATGCGGGTGCTGGAACTGGCCGACAACCGCTGGCGCAACCAGATGGTGGCCGACCTGCGCAAGGTGATGAAGCTCAACCGTCACAACTCGCTGCTCAAGCAGGGCCGCATCGATGAATCGCTGCGCGAGCACGGCCGGGTGCTGGCCGCGCTGCAGGCGCACGACGCACAGGCCGCCGCCTGCGCCATGCGCGAGCACTTCGCCAACGGACTGCAGGCCGCCGCCTGAGCCGCGCCGCGGCCCGTGGGCCGCACCCCCTGAGACATCCGGCGCTTGCCCCGCGGGGATATCGCCTTCATGATGCACCTGTCCATAAACGATGGCACCGCGCGCGTGCGGTAGCCGTCCCTCACGGCCACGGCCGATGACACACGGGAGGAGCTTGCATGCTGGAGCGGTTTTTCTTGCTGGGAGAGTCCCCTGCCGACCTGCTGGTGGCGCAGCACGATCCGTGGCTGGTGCTGCTGTCGGTGGCGGTGGCCGTGGCCACGTCGACCCTTGCCCTGCACCTGGCGGGGCAAGCCCGGCTGACCCACGAACCGGTGCACCGCACGATGGCCCTGGCCACCTCCGCCGTCGCGCTGGGGGCGGGCATCTGGGCCATGCACTTCATCGGCATGCTGGCCTTCACCCTGTGCGTGGCGGTGCGCTACGACGTGGGCATCACCCTCCTGTCGATGCTGCCGGGCCTGGCCGCCTCCTGGGTGGCGCTGAACGTGCTGGTCCGTCAGCAAGTCACCGGGCGGCAGTTGGCCATGGGCGGACTGCTCGTGGGCGCGGGCATCGGCGCCATGCACTACGCCGGCATGGAAGCCCTGCGCATGGCACCGGACCTGCGCTACGACCCGGCCTGGTTCGCCGCATCGATCGTGGTGGCGGTCGTCCTGGCCGTGCTGGCGCTGTGGGTGCGTTTCACGGTGCACCAGCGCAGCGGCATGTCCAACTGGCAGGCCAACCTGCTGTCGGGCAGCATCATGGGCATGGCGATCTCGGGCATGCACTACACCGCCATGGCGGCCGCCCGCTTCGTCGGGCAGGCCGACCCGGAACTACAGGACAGCCACGCCTGGACGCAGGCGCTCGCGGTAACGGTGGCGCTGGTGACGGCCGGGGTGGGGATCTTCGCGGGCGTGTCCAACGGACTGATCCGCTACCGCGACATGTACCGCAAGGTGCGCCGCAGCGAATCGCGCCTGCGCGCACTGGTGGACACGGCGGTGGACGGCATCATCACCATCGACCATGAAGGCAAGATGCAAAGCTACAACCGCTCTGCCGAGCGCATCTTCGGCTGGCCGCCCACCGACGTGCTGGGCCGCAACATCCGCATGCTCATGCCGCAGCCCGACAGCGCCGCCCACGACGGCTACCTGCGCCGCTACCTGGAGACCGGCGAGGCGCGCATCATCGGCACGGGCCGCGAGGTGCTGGGGCTGCACCGCGACGGCAGCACCTTCCCGCTGCGGCTGGCCATCGGGCGCGCCGATGCGCCGGGGGGGCCGATGTTCGTGGGGTTCGTCACCGACCTGCGCGGCGTGAAGGAAGCAGAGATGCGGCTGGGCATCGCCGCCAGCGTGTTCGCGCACAGCTACGAAGCAGTGCTCATCCTGGACGCCGAGCGTGCCATCGTGGATGCCAATCCCGCCTTCGAGCGGATGATGGGCGAGTCCCGCACCGAAGTCCTCGGCCGCCACGTGCAGACGCTCTACGCCGCCGCGCCCCACCCCGACTTTCCTGGCGTATGGCATGCCGTGCAGGCCCAGGGCTACTGGCAGGGGGAACTGCTCGGGCGCAGCCCGCAGGGAGCCGTGCCGCAGCGCGTGTCCATCGCGGCGGTGCTGGGCGACGAAGGCTACCCGCACCACTACATCGTGGTCATCAGCGACATCACCCAGATCAAGGCGCACGAGCAGGAGCTGGAACACATCGCGCTGTACGACAGCCTCACCGGCCTGCCCAACCGGCGTCTGCTCGCCGACCGGATGGTGCTGGCGATCGCCCATGCGCAACGGCACCGCGAACTGCTGGCCGTGTGCTACCTCGACCTCGACGGCTTCAAGCGCGTGAACGACCAGCACGGCCATGCCGCTGGCGACCAGTTGCTCGTCGAGGTGGGCCGCCGCATCCAGTCGCATCTGCGCGCCGAGGACACGCTGGCGCGCCTGGGCGGCGACGAGATGGTGCTGCTGATCGGCGGGCTGCAATCCCCCGACGACTGCGCGCCCCTGCTGGAGCGGGTGTTGCAGGCCGTGCACCAGCCCGTGCCGCTGCCGCGCGGCCAGGGCTTCGTCTCGGCCAGCATCGGGCTGAGCATCTACCCGCTGGACGGCGACACCCCCGACCTGCTGCTGCGCCAGGCCGACCACGCCATGTACGAGGCCAAGCAGAACGGCAAGAACCACTGCCGCCGGTTCGCGGGTGCCGAACCCATGGTGCAGGCGCCGCTGCATGGGCCTGGCCGCTAGGTGCCGAGCGCCTCGGGCCGTGGTGGAGGCGCCTGCACCTGTTGCGCCGCGGCGCCGAAGAGTTGCTCCAGGTCCGACGGATGCATGGCCGATGCGATCACGGGCTGCCACTGGGGCAGCTCGTGGTTGGCGGACAGATTGATCCGGTCCGCCCAGCGGTCCTGGTAGGTGACGACCTGGGGATTGCCTGCCGCGGAATAGGTCCCCGGCCGTGGCGACGCCACCCAGCCCGGGTGGTGCATGAGCATCGGCATGGACTGGATCGGGTCCAGCGACCGGGTGAACTGGCGCAGCGCGAAGGCCATGCCCCCTGCGGTCTTCGGCGCGACGTAGCGCTGCGCGACGGCCTCCATCCCCAGGCGCGGCGGGTTGAAGGCATAGGTGCTGACCTTGCCGCGCGCGCCGTTGGCGTCCAGGAAATGCGCGATGTCGAAGCTGGCCAGCGTGGCCACCGCCGCGCCCAGGCTGTGGCCCACCACCGAAACCGACAGCGTCTTGCCGCTGTCCCGCGCCATGCCGGCATAACGCATCAGCAGGCCGGCCAAATCCAGCCCGTTGGCGCGCGGCGCCAGCGCCTCGGCATGCCACCGCTCCTGCCAACCGCTGCCCACCTGCCCTAGGTCAGGCAGGCCCGAGTCCAGCGGATTGGCATGGGGCCGGGGAATCTGCGACTTGAGGTCGCACATCAGATCGTCGCGGTCTTCCATGCGTGTGCCGGCAAACCCCAGCACGACGGCAAGGACCTGCGGGTGCTCCAGGTGGTCCCAGCATTTGGTGGCCGCGCTGGACTGGCCGGCCGCGAAACGCATGCCGCCCCGGCTGGTGATCTCGTCGAAATCCACGGTGTACGCCTGCCCCGCGAAATCCCGCATGCCCTCCAGCACCGCCCGCTGCAGGGCCTGCGTGGTCCTGGACGGCAGGCCACGGGCACTGCCGGCCTGCGGCAGATCGACCGCCCAAAGGGCCTCTGCGATGTCGACCGAAGCCATGTCGACGGCCACCGGGGCCGCCGGACGGGCCCGAATCGCCTCGGAGCCCGGTGAGAGGCGCGGCGGCCGTTGAACGGCCAACCCGTGCAACGGCCCTGCCGTGCTGTGCCGCATCGGGACGCGCACCGGGACACCGGCCGGATGGCCTGGCCGGCTGGGCGCGCCCGCCGAATGCGGCGGTGCCGTCGCTGGAAGGGGCTGTCGGAAAAATGCCGTGGTCATAGATCAGAGGTGCGCGGGTGATGCACGCGGGCGAGGGCTGGGCGCAGACCCTGGCACCGGCGCATGGAATGGGGGTGGAAACCGAGGCCTGTATTGCACTGCGCACGCCGCGGTCCGGCGTGACCGTGGGCGAACCGATATGCTGCCCCGCGAACCACTTAGTCCTATCCGTCCCCGCCCCATCTTCGCCCCGGTTCAGGCGGCCGCCACCCCTTCAGCCTGCGCCAGCGCGTGATCGCGATAGGCCCGGCCGAAGCGATTGCCCAGAAAGTCCCCGAGCGCGATCTGCTCCTGCCGGATGAACCCCGACTGCGGCAACCGCCCCTGCACCACCAGATCCAGCGCCGCGCAGATGCTGGCCGCCGTGGTCAGCTGGATAGCATTCAGCGCATGCCTGCCCACCGTGGCGCCGACGATGCGTGCCGAATAGGCATCCTGCACCAACCGCCCGCCGCGCAGGCCCGATGCACTGGCGAAGACCACGATCACGTCCTGCTCGGTGGCCGGAATGGCGGCCTCGAAAATGTCCTTGAGCAGGTCACGCCGGTCGCGCAGGCGCAGGTCGTTCAGCAGCAGCTTCAGGATGGCGCAGTGCCCCGGATAGCGGATCGACTGGTAGTCCATGCGGCGGGCCCGGCCGGCCCAGGTTTCGGGCAGGGTGCCCAGCCCGCCCGAAGTGTTGAAGGCCTCGTACTCCACTCCGTCGAGCGCGAAGGTCTCCAGCCCGTCCAGCGCCGCCACGGTGGTGGGCTGGCCGTCCACGATGGCTTCGCAGGGGTTGCAGTATTCGTTGATGAGGCCTTCGGTGCTCCACGTCAGGTTGTAGCGCAGCGCGCCCAGCGGGTAGCGCGGCAACGCGCCCACGCGCATGCGCAGGTCGTGCAGCGTGTCGAAGCGCTGCGCCAGATCGTTGCCCACCACGCCGATGAAGCCCGGTGCCAGTCCGCACTGCGGCATCAGCACGCTGCGGGCGTCCTGCGCCAGGGCGCGGATCGCCTGCGTGCTGCGCACGTCTTCGGTCAGGTCGAAATAATGCACCCCGTGGCGGGCGCACAGCGTGGCCACCGGCACGGCGCGGTGGAACGGCAACGCATTCAATACGGCGAACTGCCCCGTGACGGCCGCCTCCAGGGCGCCATCGTCCTGCAGCAGCACGGTGCCGACGCCAATCGCCGCCGCCCGGGCCAGCGCCTCGGGATCCCGGTCGGCCACGGTGATCCGGTATTCGCCCACCTCCTGCAGCAGCACGGCCATGGCAAAACCGATGTGGCCCGCGCCCAGGATGGCGATGCGATGGGTCGATGGGGTGGAAGGCATGGCGGTCTCCTCAAGGGGGTTGTGACGAAGGGATGAATGCAGCCATGCTAGGCGCTGATGCTGTCGATGTGTAGCGTGCAAAACGTCACATTTGCTCAAAATATTCGCCGAACCGGCGAAAATGCCTGACGCATTCGCGCTCCCTGCTCCAAAGGACCCGCCATGGCCACCGAAATGGACGATACCGATCGCCGCCTGCTCAGCCTGCTGCAGGCCAACGCGCGCGAAAGCACCGCGCTGCTCGCCCGCCGCCTGGGCCTGGCGCGCACCACCGTCGTCGCGCGCATCGCCCGGTTGGAGCGCGAAGGCATCGTGGCCGGCTACGGCGTGCGGCTGGGCGCGCCGCTGCAGGCGCAGGCCGTGCGCGCCTGGTGCAGCCTGAGCGTGCTGCCCAAGGCCTCACCGGCGGTGCTGCGCATGCTCGGTGCGCTGCCGGAGGTGGAAGAGGTCTCGGCCGTGAGCGGCGCGTTCGACTACCTCGTGTTCCTGCGCTGCACCAGCCATGAACAGCTCGATGCGCTGCTCGATCGCATCGGCCAGTTGGAGGGCGTGCACCAGACGCAGACCAGCATCGTGCTCAGCCGCAAGATCGACCGGCGGGGCGCCGGCGACTGAAGGCGCTGCCGTTTTGCTCCTGATTGCATAGCAACACAGGCAATCAATCCGCCGGCATGGGCACATTTCCCTTCGAATCCGTCTTCCTGGGTCCGATGGGATAATGCGCCCTGCCTTTCCCCCTGCTCTTTCTCGCCCGCCTGCCGCTTTTTTCTGCCCGTGCCCATGTCCAACGCACCCCACAGTCCCTGGCGCCTGTCCGTCGCGCCCATGATGGACTGGACCGACCGCCACTGCCGCTACCTGCACCGCCTGCTGAGCCGCCATGCACTGCTTTACACCGAGATGGTGACCACCGGCGCGCTGATCCATGGCGACGTGGAGCGGCACCTGCGCTTCAACGCCGAGGAGCACCCGGTGGCCCTGCAACTGGGCGGCAGCGAGCCGGCCGATCTCGCCCAGGCCGCGCGACTGGGTGCGCAGTGGGGTTACGGCGAGATCAACCTCAACTGCGGCTGCCCCAGCGAGCGGGTGCAGCGCGGCGCTTTCGGCGCCTGCCTGATGAACGAGCCGCAACTGGTGGCCGACGGCGTGAAGGCCATGGTCGATGTGGTGGACGTGCCGGTCACGGTCAAGCACCGCATCGGCATCGACCAGAGCGAGGACTACGGCTTCGTGCGCGACTTCATCGGCACCGTGGCGGATGCGGGCTGCAACGTGTTCATCGTCCATGCGCGCAACGCCTGGCTCAAGGGCCTGTCGCCCAAGGAAAACCGCGAGATCCCGCCGCTGCGATACGACGTGGTGCAGCGCCTGAAGGCTGATTTTCCGCACCTCACCATCGCCTTGAACGGCGGCCTGGCCACCGACGAGGCCGTGGCCGATGCGCTGGGCCGGGTCGATGGCGCCATGGTGGGGCGTGAGGCGTACCACAACCCCTGGTGGCTCGCGCGCTGGGACGCGCTCTATTTCGGCGCCGCTGACAACGCCCTCACACGCGAGGGGGTCGAGGCCGCCATGGTGGACTACATGGCGCGCGAGGCGGCGCTGCATGGCACCCACTGGTATTCGATCGCCCGCCACATGCTGGGGCTGCGCCACGGCCTGCCGGGCGCGCGGCGCTGGCGGCAGGTGTGGAGCGACCATCGGTTGAAGGGCCTGCCCGCGCATGAGGTGATGGCCCTGGCGCAGGCGCCGCTGCGCGGCGTGTCTTCGGACGCCCCGGCTGCCCTGGACACCTCAGCCGAACTGGTGGCCACGCGGTAAATCCGGTCGTCACGGGCCGGCGGCGTTCCGGGCACCGGGCCCGGGCAATGCAGTTGGACTACGATGGCGGCTCGGACGGTGGCCCGCCCTGGAGGCCATCGCCCTCAAGCACCGTTTCTTTTGCCCATGCCCTCGCTCGATTTCTCCCGGGAAGAAAAAGGCTTCGAAGCCGCCTATGCCCAGGAACTGCCTGCGCTGCAGTACGCCTGCGCCTCCTACATGGCGCTGCTGCAGGCCATCCTCTCGCGCACGCCCCACCTGGACATCACCAAGGTCGAGGGGCGTGTGAAGGACCGCCGCGAATGCGTGAACAAGTTCTCGCGCAAATACCGCGCGGCGCTGGAAGAAAGCAACACCCCCTACGAGATCCGCCCCTACATCACCGACCTGATCGGCGTGCGGGTGGTGTGCCTGTACGAGGATGAGCTGGAAAAGGTGGCGCAGGCCGTGCGATCGCACTTCGACGTGATCGACGTGACCGACAAGGTGACGGCGGTGGAAAGCACCGAGGACTCCTTCGGCTACAAGGGCCTGCACCTGGACCTGCGGCTGACGCCGACCCAGGCAGCCCTGGCCGAACACGCGGCCTATGCCCACCAGCCGTTCGAGCTGCAGGTGCGAACGATCATCCAGGACTCCTGGAGCGTGCTGGACCACAAGATCAAGTACAAAAAATCGATCCCCGGGCAGCTCAAGCGGCGCATCAACGTGCTGTCGGCCCTGTTCGAGCTGGCCGACCGCGAGTTCCTGCAGATCCGCGATGCGACCGAGGCCGAACTGCGGCAGGCGCCCGACGAAACCGCCGAGCCCGACGACGACACCGACCTGGAGTCGGCCCCCGCCGAGAAGGCGCAGGCGCCGGGCAGCGAGCTCAATG
This sequence comes from Acidovorax sp. SUPP1855, assembly GCF_030158955.1. NCBI lineage: Bacteria > Pseudomonadati > Pseudomonadota > Betaproteobacteria > Burkholderiales > Comamonadaceae > Acidovorax > Acidovorax sp. SUPP1855. The sequence goes on from NZ_BQXI01000009.1 coordinate 27,672, forward strand.
CGTTCACGTTCCTCAAGATCGCGAACCACTTCTTCAAGGACCAGGACTTCGAGCCGCACAAGGTGGACTTGTTCGTGGAGGACATCCGCGCGTGGTCGCCCACCATCACACGCGCTCGCTTCAATACCCTGATGCGGGCCACCATCGGCACCGTCAAACGCTACAAGCAGCACTTCGAGGACCACAACCCGCAGGGCAGCTTCAATGCCTACACCGTCATCCGGCACTGCCTTTACCTGGGCGACCGCACCACGTTCCGCCGGGCCCTGCGCAACAGTTCGCGCGAGGCCTTCGAGGCGTGGCTGAAAGAACACGCCTGACGACGCGTTCCGGCACCGACCACTAAAGCAGCCCTCAGCGCAATCATCACTAGGGCATATTGCTATATTTTTAATAGCAAACAAACAGCCTTCCGTCACGCGACAATTGTTTCCATTTGTCGCATAGGTGACTCGTTGTCAGTACTTTCACGCCATACAGGGGTTGCGTTGTACTGCTATATTGCACTGCAACATATCCGGAGTTTCGCGCCAAATGCTTTACAACATCTACGAAACCCAGCGTTCGCTCATGGAGCCGTTCGCGGACTTTGCCCAGACCGCGTCCAAGCTCTACAGCAACCCCGTGTCCCCCTTCAGCCAGACGGTCTTCGCCCAGCGCATGTCGGCGGGCTACGATCTGCTGTACCGCCTGGGCAAGGATTACGAGAAGCCGGTGTTCGGCATCCACACCGTCAGCGTGAAGGGCACGGATGTCGCCATCCACGAACGGGTGGAGATCGACAAGCCCTTTTGCGAGCTGCGCCGCTTCAAGCGCTTCTCGGACGACCCCGCCACCCTCACCCACATCAAGCAGCAGCCCGCCGTGCTGATCGTGGCGCCGTTGTCGGGCCACTACGCCACGCTGCTGCGCGACACCGTGCGCACCATGCTGCAGGGCCACAAGGTCTACATCACCGACTGGAAGAATGCCCGCCTCGTGCCGCTGGCCGACGGCGCCTTCCATCTGGATGACTATGTGAACTACGTGCAGGAGTTCATCCGCCACCTGCAGTCGCGCTACGGCAACTGCCACGTGGTCAGCGTGTGCCAGCCCACGGTGCCGGTGCTGGCCGCCGTGTCGCTCATGGCCAGCCGCGGCGAGACCACGCCGCTGTCCATGACCATGATGGGCGGCCCCATCGACGCGCGCAAATCCCCCACCGCGGTGAACAACCTGGCCACGAACCGCAGCTACGAGTGGTTCGAGAACAACGTGATCTACCGCGTGCCCGACAGCTTCCCCGGCGCGGGCCGGCGCGTGTACCCCGGCTTCCTGCAGCACACGGGCTTCGTGGCGATGAACCCCGACCGCCACGCCACCAGCCACTACGACTACTTCAAGGACCTCATCAAGGGCGACGACGCCAGCGCCGAGGCCCACCGCAAGTTCTACGACGAATACAACGCCGTGCTGGACATGGACGCGGACTACTACCTGGAGACCATCAAGACCGTCTTCCAGGACTACAGCCTCGTGCACGGCACCTGGGATGTGCGCGCCCCTGAAGGCCAGCCCGAGCGCGTGCGCCCGCAGGACATCCACACCACCGCCCTGCTCACCGTCGAAGGCGAGCTGGACGACATCTCCGGCTCCGGCCAGACCGAGGCCGCGCACAGCCTGTGCACCGGCATCGCCCAGAAGAACCGCAGCCACTACGAAGTGAAGGGCGCGGGTCACTACGGCATCTTCAGCGGCCGCCGCTGGCGCGATCTGGTGTACCCCCAGGTGCGCGACTTCATCCTGGCCCATGAGCCCGCCCATGTGGCCGACACCGGCACCACGCCCCTGCCCAGCGACGACGCACCGCGCCGCCGCACCGGTGCTGCGGCGGCCGTGCACGCGGACACGGCCGGGCTGAAGGCCGCGGCCACCGCCGCCGCCAGCGCGCCGCGCGCCAAGCGCGCGCCCCGCAAGGCTTGACCCCCGCCGCGGACGCCGTCCGCGCGCTCGCGGCGCGCATCGACGCGGTGCTGCCGCAGACGCAGTGCACCCGCTGCGGCTACCCCGATTGCGCGGCCTATGCCCTGGCGGTCGCCACGGCCGAGGCTGGCATCAACCAATGCCCGCCCGGTGGCGCCGAGGGCGTGGAACGCCTGGCCGCCCTCACGCAGCGGCCGGTGCAGCCGCTCTCGCCGGACCACGGTACCGAAGGGCCGCGCGCCGTGGCGTTCATCGACGAGGCCTGGTGCATCGGCTGCACGCTGTGCCTCAAGGCCTGCCCCACGGACGCGATCCTGGGGGCCAACAAGCAGATGCACACAGTGATCGAGGACCATTGCACGGGCTGCGAACTGTGCATTCCCGTGTGCCCGGTCGATTGCATCGTGCTGGAGAACGCCAGCGGCAGCGCGACGGGTTGGGCCGCCTGGTCCGCGGCACAGGCCGGGCACGCCAGGGACCGCTACGCGGCCCGCACGTGGCGGCTGGACCGCGACGCGCAGGCAGCACCCGCCTCGCTGCCGACCCCGGAGCCCGCTACGGCCTCAGCCGACGCAGGGGCGGCCTCATCCTCGGCGCCGCCCGGAGATGCCAAGCAGGCCGCCATCGCCGCCGCCATGGCGCGGGCCCGCGCCAGGCGTTCCGCCGGCTGACGCGAGCGCCGGCAACGCTGGCTCGCCGCCCTTTTCTCCTGCGGGTGGAAGCGCCCGACCAGGATCAGGCCGCAGCGATAAGCGACTTGTAGACGCCGCAGCCCAGGTAGATCTCCCCGGCCTTGCACACGAACGACATCTTGGTCTGCACCCGGCCGGTGGCCGGGTTGGTGATGTTGTACTCCACCCACCCCGGCCCCTGCTCGGCCTGGCCCGCGATGGACGCCATCAGCGCCGCACCGTCGATGCCGGGAATGTCCTGCACGCGGGACCCGACCTTGGCCGGATTGCCACCGAAGGCCAGGTAGGTGCCGTCCGGACGCAGCGCGAACACATACATGTCCCGGTCATGGAAGGGCTGGGCCGGGTCCGTCAGCGTGCGCAGCAGGCTGGCCTGCGGCGCCGTGCGCGCCAGGGCCGCAGCCCGCTCCACCAGCGCCTTGGCCTCGTCGGCCGTGCCCTGCTGCAGGCGGAACGACATCACCGCGCGCGAGAGCGTGGAGGCCCGGTGTTCCAGCGCCTCGGCCTGGTGCACGGCCTGGCCCACCATCTGGGCGTTGCGCTGGGTGATCTGGTCGAGCTGCTGCACGGCGGCGCTGATTTCGCTGAGGCCGGTGCTCTGTTCGGCGCTGGAGGCCGAGATCTCGCTCACGTTGGCGGCCACGCTGCGCACGCCGCCCGCCATCTCGGCGATGCCCGAGCCCGCCGCCCGGATCAGCTGCGCGCTGGTCTCCACCTGGCGCACCGAGTCGCCGATGAGGTCGCGGATCTCGCGCGCCGCCGCGCCCGATCGCCCGGCCAGCGAGCGCACTTCCGACGCCACCACGGCGAATCCCCGGCCCTGCTCACCCGCGCGGGCCGCCTCCACCGCCGCGTTCAGCGCCAGGATGTTGGTCTGGAAGGCAATGCCGTCGATCACCGCCGTGATCTCGGCCATGCGGCTGGCCCCCTGCTGGATGGCCTCGACCGACTGCACCGCCCGGCCCATGGCCTGCGCTCCCGCATCGGCCGAGGTGCGCACCTGGGCCGCCTGCTGGTCCGCCGAGCGGGCGGTTTCGGCGTTCTGCTGCACGGCGGAGGACAGTTGTTCGACGCTCGCGGCGGTCTGCTCCAGATTGGCCGCCTGCTGCTCGGTGCGCTCAGCCAGCGCCCGGTTGTCCGCGGCCAGGCTCTCGCCGGCATGCGCCACCAGCGCGGCATTGCTGCGGATGTCGGCCACCATCGACGACAGCATGAGCACCATGCGCTCCAGCAGGCCACCCAGTCGGGCCATTTCGTCCTGCCCCGCGATGCGCGGCCGCGCCCCCAGGTCGCCGCGCGCCGCGCTGTCCATGGCATGGGCCAGCACCGCGAGATCGTCCGCCATGCCGCGGTGCATCGCCGCCGCCAGGTAGGCGACCAGGACGCTTCCGGCAGCGAACCACCACCACCGGCCCTGTGTGGCCAGCGCCACGGCCAGCATCGATGCCAACGCGGTGCCCGACAGCAGCGCCATCTTGGCGGGCAACGCCAGGCGGCGCATCAGCCGCACGCCCGGTCCCATTGGCGAAAATGAACCCATTCCGATGTCTCCCCAAGCGCTTTTAGTGCGCGAATGCTAGAGGCTGCGACTTACGCACGATTGACACACGCCAAGCGCGAAACGGTGCTTAGGGCGACGAACACGGTGCGCGCCGGCCCGCCACCACCGCTCTGCCCGAGCCGTCCCCGGGCCACTGCCGCTGGGCGCGTGCCCGGCGGAAGACCGCGCTCCATCCACCATAATGGCGGCCCATGAATCCCCTGCTCTCCCACCTGCAGCCCTACCCATTCGAGCGGCTGCGACAGCTCTTCGCGGGGGTCACGCCCCCGGCGTCGCACCGCGCCATCAGCCTCGGCATGGGGGAACCCCGCCACCCCACGCCCGCCTTCATCAAGGAAGCGCTCACCCAAAGCCTGTCGGGCCTGGCCAGCTACCCCGCCACGGCCGGCGAGCCGCGCCTTCGCCAGGCCTGCGCCGACTGGATGCAGCGGCGCTACGGCCTGGCGGTGGACGCAGCCACCCAGGTGCTGCCCATCAACGGATCGCGCGAGGCGCTGTTCGCCTTCGCGCAGACCATCATCGACCCAACGCGCGCGGGCGCAACGGTGGTTTGCCCCAATCCCTTCTATCAAATCTACGAAGGCGCGGCGCTGCTGTCGGGCGCCACGCCCTATTACGCGCCCAGCGACCCGGCCCGCAACTTCGCCGTGGACTGGGACAGCGTGCCCGAGAGCGTCTGGCAGAACACGCAGTTGCTCTTCGTGTGCTCCCCCGGCAACCCCACGGGAGCGGTCATGCCGCTGGCCGAATGGCAAAAGCTCTTCGAGCTGAGCGACCGCCACGGCTTCGTCATCGCCTCGGACGAGTGCTACAGCGAGATCTACTTCCAGGGCGAGCCGCCGCTGGGCGGGCTGGAGGCCGCGGCCCAGCTCGGCCGCGCCGACTTCCGCAACCTGATCGCCTTCACCAGCCTGTCCAAGCGCAGCAACGTGCCCGGCCTGCGCAGCGGCTTCGTGGCGGGCGATGCCCGGCTGATCCAGGCCTTCCTGCTCTACCGCACCTACCATGGCAGCGCCATGGGCCCGGCCGTGCAGGGCGCGAGCATCGCGGCCTGGAACGACGAGCAGCACGTGGACGAGAACCGCGCGCTCTACCGCCGCAAGTTCGAAGAAGTCACGCCGCTGCTGGCCCGCGTGATGGACGTGGCGCTGCCCGACGCGGGCTTCTACCTCTGGGCCCGCGTGCCCGACGCCCTGGGCCTGACCGATGCGCAGTTCGCCCGCGAACTGCTCGCTCAATACAATGTGACGGTGCTGCCCGGCAGCTACCTCGCCCGCGAGGCCGGCGGCGTCAACCCCGGCGCGCAACGCATCCGCATGGCCCTGGTGGCCGAAGCCGAAGAATGCGTGGAGGCAGCCCAGCGCATCGTGCAATTCATCCAATCCCATCCCTGAACCGACCCATGACCCAACAACTTCAGACCCTCATCGACAACGCCTGGGACAACCGCGCCAGCCTCTCGCCCGCCGCGGCCCCCAAGGAGGTGCAGGATGCCGTGGAACACGTGATCGCCGAGCTGAACAACGGCAAGCTGCGCGTGGCCACGCGCGAAGGCGTGGGCCAGTGGACGGTGCACCAGTGGATCAAGAAGGCCGTGCTGCTGTCGTTCCGCCTTAAGGACAACGAAATCATGAAGGCCGGCGAGTTGGGCTTCTACGACAAGGTGCCCACGAAGTTCGGCCACCTGTCGGCCCAGGAAATGGCCGCCACCGGCGTGCGCGTGGTGCCCCCCGCCGTGGCGCGCCGCGGCAGCTACATCGCCAAGGGCGCCATCCTGATGCCCAGCTACGTGAACATCGGCGCCTACGTGGACGAAGGTACCATGGTCGATACCTGGGCCACCGTTGGCAGCTGTGCCCAGGTGGGCAAGAACGTCCACCTGTCCGGTGGCGTGGGGCTGGGCGGCGTGCTGGAGCCGCTGCAGGCCAACCCGACCATCATCGAGGACAACTGCTTCATCGGCGCGCGCTCGGAAATCGTCGAAGGCGTGATCGTGGAAGAGAACTCCGTCATCTCGATGGGCGTGTACATCGGCCAGAGCACCCCCATCTACGATCGCGCCACCGGCGAGACCAGCTTCGGCCGCGTGCCGGCCGGCTCGGTCGTGGTGAGCGGCAACCTGCCCAAGGACAATGGCCGCTACAGCATGTACGCCGCGATCATCGTCAAGAAGGTGGATGCCAAGACCCGCTCCACCACCAGCCTGAACGACCTGCTGCGCGACTGACCGCACCGCACGCCGCACCGCCCCAGATCCGATCCGCCCACCCGCGACCCGCACCCCGACGAACGAAAGAGCAATCCCCATGAGCACGATGGAACGGATTCTTCGACTGATGGCCGAAAAGCGGGCGTCGGACGTGTACCTGTCGGCCAACGCGCCGGCGCTGATCAAGATCAACGGCGAGTGCGTGCCGATCAACAGCCAGGTGCTGCCGGCAGACGCGCCGAAGAACCTGCTGGCCGAGATCGTCCCGCCCGACCGCATCGAGGAACTGGAAGAAACCGGCGAACTCAACATGGGCGTGCCGCTCACCGGCGTCGGGCGATTTCGCGTGAGCGCCATGCGCCAGCGCGGCAGCTACGCGGTGGTGATCCGCTTCATCGCACAGCACATTCCGCCGCTGGCCTCGCTGAACCTGCCGCCGGTGCTGAGCGACCTCATCCTGGAAAAGCGCGGTCTGCTGCTGGTCGTGGGGGCCACGGGCTCAGGCAAGAGCACCACGCTCGCCTCGATGATCGACAGCCGCAACGAGCAGCTCACCGGCCATATCCTGACCGTGGAAGACCCGGTGGAATACCAGTTCCGCAACAAGAAGTCGATCGTGAACCAGCGCGAGATCGGCGCCGACACGCAGTCGCTGCAGACCGCCCTGAAAAACGCCCTGCGCCAGGCGCCCGACGTGATCCTGATCGGCGAAATCCGCGACCGCGAGACCATGTCCGCCGCCATCGCCTACGCGCAGTCGGGGCACTTGTGCCTGGCCACCCTGCACGGCAACAACAGCTACCATGCGCTCAACCGGATTTTGAGTTTCTACCCCGTCGAGGTGCGCCCCACCATGCTGGGCGACCTGGGCTCGGCGCTCAAGGCCATCGTCTCGCAGCGCCTGGTGCGCACCCCGGCCGGCGATCGCGTACCCGCCGTCGAGGTCATGCTCAACACCAAGCTGGTGGGCGACCTGATCGAGAAGGGCGACTTCTCGGGCGTGCGCGAAGCCATGGAAAAGTCCATGGCCGAAGGCTCGCAGACGTTCGAGGAGGCGCTGGCCCAGCTCATCCTCGAAGGCCGCATCGACCGCAAGGAAGGCATGGCCTATGCCGACTCGCCCACCAACCTGATGTGGCGGCTGCAAAACGATTTCTCCCTGGCCTCCAAGAACGCCAAAGCCCAGAGCGAGGCCGCGCGGGAAGAGGAAGACCTGCCGTCCTTCACCGAGATCGTGCTGGACGTCAAGCCGTCCTGACCTGCCCCGCCCTCCTTCGCCCGAACCGCCTGCCCACACGATGTCCCGAACCCTGCACCTGGCCGAACAGCTCATTGCCCGCCCCTCCATCACCCCGAACGACGCGGGCTGCCTGGATCTGCTGGCCGACCGCCTGCGGCCGCTCGGCTTCGACTGCGAACGCATGGACAGCGGGCCGGACGATTTCCGCGTCAGCAACCTTTGGGCAAAACGGCCTGCAGCACAATCAGCGCTAGGGCATGGCGCTATCAAAACTGTAGTATTCGCCGGCCACACCGATGTGGTGCCGACCGGCCCCGTCGAGCAATGGGGCAGCGATCCGTTCACGCCCATGCACCGCGGCGGCAAGCTCTATGGGCGCGGCGCGAGCGACATGAAGACCTCGATCGCCGCCTTCGTCGTCGCCGTGGAAGAGTTCCTGGCGGCCACGCCCAAGCCGGATCTGCAGATCGCGTTCCTGCTCACCAGCGACGAAGAAGGCCCCTCGGTGGACGGCACCAAGGTCGTGGTCGATCGGCTGCGCGAGCGTGGCGAGGCGCTGCACTACTGCATCGTGGGCGAACCCACGTCGGTCGAGAAGACCGGCGACATGATCAAGAACGGCCGCCGCGGCACCCTGAGCGGGCGGCTCACCGTGCGGGGCGTGCAGGGCCACATCGCCTACCCGCAACTGGCACGCAACCCCATCCACCAAGCCCTGCCGGCGCTGGCCGAACTGGCCGCCATCCGCTGGGACGAGGGCAACGCCTTCTTTCCGCCCACCAGCTGGCAGATCAGCAACATGCACGGCGGCACGGGCGCGACCAATGTCATCCCGGGCGCGGTGGTGATCGACTTCAACTTCCGCTTTTCCACCGAATCGACGGCCGAGGGCCTGAAGCAGCGCGTGCATGCGCTGCTGGACCGCCATGGCCTCGAATACGGCCTGTCCTGGACCTTGGGCGGGCAGCCCTTTCTCACGGAGCCCGGCGAACTGGTGCGGGCCGTGCAGCAGGCGGTGCTGGATGAAACGGGCCTGGACACCGAGCTGTCCACGACCGGCGGCACCAGCGACGGCCGCTTCATCGCGCAGATCTGCCCGCAGGTGATCGAACTGGGCCCGCCCAACGCCACCATCCACAAGATCGACGAGCACGTGGTGGTGGCCGACATCGAGCCGCTGAAGAACATCTACCGCCGCACGCTCGAGCATCTGAACGCACAGGCGGCCGCATGAGCGAAACGGCGCAAACCACCGGGGCTCCGGTGCATGGCGACACGGTCGGCGCCCTGATCGCCTCCGGGACCGCGCGGCTGGAGGCCTCGGGCGTGGCCTTCGGGCACGGCACCGCCAATGCGCGCGACGAGGCCGTGTGGCTGGTGCTGTGGCGCCTGGGCATTGCCCTGGACGAGCCGCTGGACGATGGCCTGGAGCCCGTTTCCGCCCGACCCGTGGCTGCGGCCGATCAAGCCCGCGTGGCCGCGCTCTTCGAAGAGCGCATCGCTACCCGCAAACCCGCGGCCTACCTGACGCACGAAGCGTGGTTGCAAGGCGTTCCGTTCTACGTGGACGAGCGGGCCATCGTGCCGCGCAGCTTCATCGCCGAACTGCTGGTGAACCCGCCACCGGATGGAGGCATCGACGGGTTTCTGGGCGAGCAGACGCGAGCCGTGCTGGACCTGTGCACCGGCAACGGCAGCCTGGCCATCCTGGCGGCCATGGTCTATCCGGACGTACAGATCACCGCGGCCGACATCTCGCCCGAAGCGCTGGCCGTGGCCCGCATCAATGTGGACAAGCACGGCCTGCAAGAGCGCGTGGCATTGCAACAGTCCGACGGACTGGACGCTGTGCCGGGCCCGTGGGACCTGATCCTCTGCAACCCTCCCTACGTGAATGCCCAGAGCATGGCGGCGCTGCCCCAGGAGTACCGTGCCGAGCCCGCGTTGGCCCTGGCCGGTGGTCCGGATGGCATGGACTTCGTCCGCCGCCTGCTGGCACAGGCGCCCGGCTGTATGAGCGAAGACGGCGTGCTGGTGCTGGAGATCGGCAACGAGCGCAGCCATTTCGAGGCCGCCTTTCCGGACCTGCCCGTGTTCTGGCTCGACACGAGCGCCGGCGAGGACCAGGTGCTGCTGATCACCCGTGAGGCACTGGTGGCACACCCGACCTGATTTCGCGCCGCCGACCGGGGGCGCCCAGGCGCCCTGCTCCCTTCGCGCGGGCCGCCGTTTGCCGCGCGTGCCGGGCTGGTGCTTGCCATCCAGCCCCCGTTTTTTCTTCGGGCGTTTTTTGAACGCCCTTGCTGGTTCTTATCGATGATCACACTCAAAAACGTCACCTTGCGCCGCAGCGCCAAGGTCCTGCTCGACCGCGTCTCCGTCACCATCAACCCCGGGGAGAACGTGGGCCTGGTCGGGCGCAACGGCGCGGGCAAATCCAGCCTGTTCGCACTGCTCAACCGCACGCTGCACGAGGATGGCGGCGACTTCTTCATTCCGCCGCAGTGGCGCATGGCCCAGGTCGCGCAGAACATGCCGGAGACGTCGGAGTCGGCCACCGAATTCGTGCTGAACGGCGATACGCGCCTGGCCGAACTGCGCCAGGCCCTGGTCCAGGCCGAGCAGGACGAGGACGGCATGGCCATCGCGCATGCCTATTCCGACCTGGCCGATGCCGGCGACCACGACGCCGTGCCACGCGCCCAGGCGCTCATCCTGGGCCTGGGGTTCCGCGTGTCCGAACTGGAGCACCCCGTGAACAGCTTCTCGGGTGGCTGGCGCATGCGCCTGCAACTGGCACGGGCGCTGATGAGCCCCAGCGACCTGCTGCTGCTCGACGAACCCACCAACCACTTGGACCTGGACGCCCTGGTGTGGCTGGAAGCCTGGCTCAAGCGCTACGCCGGCACGCTGATCGTGATCAGCCATGACCGCGAATTCCTCGATGCCATCACCAACGTCACGCTGCAAATCGAGAACGCCCAGCTGAACCGCTACGGCGGCAACTACAGCCGCTTCGAGGAACTGCGTGCCCAGCAGATCGAACTGCAGCAGGCCTCGTTCGCCAAGCAGCAGGACAAGATCGCCCACCTGCAGAAATTCATCGACCGCTTCAAGGCCAAGGCCAGCAAGGCCAAGCAGGCGCAGAGTCGGGTCAAGGCGCTGGAGCGCATGGAAAAGATCGCCCCCCTGCTGGCCGAGGCGGAATTCACGTTCGAATTCAAGGAACCGGTCAACCTGCCCAACCCCATGCTGGCAATCAGCGACGCGTCGTTCGGGTACACGCCCGAGGAAGGCGAGCCGACGACCATCCTGCGGCACGTGAGCCGCTCCGTGCTGGCAGGCCAGCGCATCGGCATCCTGGGCGCGAACGGCCAGGGCAAGTCCACGCTGGTCAAGACCATCGCGCGCGAGATGAAGCCGCTGGCCGGCTCGGTCACCGAGGGCAAGGGCTTGTCCATCGGCTATTTCGCGCAGCAGGAACTGGACGTGCTGCGGCCTTCCGAGAATCCGCTCGAGCACATGATCCGCCTGGCCAAGGAACTGGGCCCCAACGCCCGCGAGCCCAGCCGCGAGCAGGACCTGCGCAGCTACCTGGGCAGCTTCAATTTCTCCGGCGACATGGTCAAGCAGTCGGTGGGCACGATGAGCGGTGGCGAAAAGGCCCGCCTGGTGCTGGCGATGATCGTCTGGCAGCGCCCCAACCTGCTGCTGCTGGACGAGCCCACCAACCACCTGGACCTGGCCACCCGCGAGGCGCTGTCCATGGCGCTCAACGAGTTCGAAGGCACCGTGATGCTGGTCAGCCATGACCGGGCGTTGCTGCGGGCGGTGTGCGATGAATTCTGGCTGGTGGGACGGGGCGTGGTCGGCCCGTTCGACGGCGATCTGGACGATTACCAGCGCTACCTGCTCGAGGAATCCAAACGCCTGCGCGAGCAGGCCAAGGCGGCCGAGTCGGCGGCTTCGTCTGCGCCCCTGGTGGTGACAGCCTCGCCGGTGGCAGCCCCCGTTGCCCCTGCGCCTTCGGTGACGCCCGCACCAGTGGCCGCTGCGCCCGTAGCGCGCGATGCGCGGGAGCAACGCAAGCTGGGTGCGCAGGCCCGGCAGCAGCTGGCCGAGAAAACCCGGCCCTTGAAGCGCGAACTGGAGAAGGTCAACCAGCGGTTGGCCGCGCTCACGGCCGAGAAAGCCGAGATCGAGGAACGCCTGACCCAGCCTCTGCCTCCCGCCGAAATCGCGGAAAACGGGCGCCGGCTGAAAGCCTGTGCCGATGAAACCGACCAGCTCGAAGAGCGCTGGCTGGAAATTTCATCCGAGGTGGAAGCTCTCGAATCTCAAGCCAGCGAAGCGTAAAACCATGTAACCATTGCCACTGAATTCCGATCCAGTGGCAAATGGGGACTCATTGATTAGCTATGTTTTTAGGAGCAAAAAAATCGCCGTCAACTGGTTGCGTTTTTTTGCATTCTTCTGTCAACGGGCTTTCCGGGCGGGGCGTTGTTCATCCATCACAGGAGATAACCGTATGACTACCACCGCTATCATGTCCGCCTGGCCCGAAGACGAACGCGACCGCAAGCGCGCACCGGCCCGCCTCTGAGGGCTGGCGCTTCGGCCCAGAAGGCTCAGGTCACCTCGACACCACAGCCTCCGCCAGCGCCTCCTTCCCTTCTCCCCCATTTCCTCCCCCCAATTGAAAAAACCCCGTCTCGGCGGGGTTTTTGTTGCCTTGACGGGCGCCGCGCAAAGCGGCATCCGCCGTTCAGCCCATGTGCAAGCCGCCGTTGACCGAGAAATCGGCCCCCGTGGCGTAGCCGCCCTCTTCCGAGGCCAGCCAGGCGATGATCGATGCGATCTCGCTCGGTTCGCCCAGGCGTTTGACCGGAACGGTGGCCACGATCTTTTCCAGCACGTCGGGACGGATGGCTTTCACCATGTCGGTGCCGATGTAGCCCGGGCTCACGGTGTTCACCGTCACACCCTTGGTCGCCAGTTCCTGCGCCAGCGCCATCGAGAAGCCGTGCATGCCGGCCTTCGCGGCGGAATAGTTGGTCTGGCCGGCCTGGCCCTTCTCGCCGTTCACGCTGCTGATGTTGATGATGCGGCCCCAGCCCTTTTCCACCATGTCGCCCACGACCTGCTTGGTCACGTTGAACATGCTGTTGAGGTTGGTTTCGATGACCGCGTCCCAGTCTTCGCGCGACATCTTGAGGAACATGCGGTCGCGCGTGATGCCCGCGTTGTTCACCAGCACGTCGATGGTGCCGTGATCGGCCTTCGTGGCCGTGAAGGCATCCACGGTGGAATCCCAGTCGCCGACATTGCCCACCGAGGCATGGAAGGTATAGCCCAGCGCCTTTTGCTCGGCCAGCCACTTGGCGTGGTCGCGCGTGGGCCCGCAGCCAGCGATAACCTTGAAACCATCCTTGTGCAAACGCTGGCAGATGGCCGTTCCGATGCCACCCATGCCCCCTGTGACATACGCTACTTTCTGGTTCATGTGAGTTCTCCTTATCAACGATTCACGCGAGCACTCTAACCAAGATTCCACGCCCGGCCGCTGAGGAAAACACCGAGCCACACAAATTTTGACAAAGCCATGCGGGGCCCGCGTGCTATCAGAACCGCAGCAGCGATGCCGCGGGCGAAAAAAAGCCGCACCGAAGTGCGGCTTTTGGCTTGAAGAAGCAGAAGGGCCGCGGTCGAAGCACCGCGCGCCGTTCAGGCCCGCTCGACCGCCAGCGACACGCCCATGCCGCCGCCGATGCACAGGGCGGCCACACCCTTCTTGGCGCCGCGGCGCTTCATCTCGTGCAGCAGCGTGACGAGCACGCGGCAGCCGGACGCCCCGATGGGGTGGCCGATGGCGATGGCGCCGCCGTTCACGTTCACCTTGGCGGCATCCAAGCCCAAAGCCTGGTTCACCGCGCAGGCCTGGGCGGCGAAGGCCTCGTTCAGCTCGAACAGGTCCACGTCGTCCGCCGTCCAGCCGGCGCGCTTCAGGGCCTTGCGGGTGGCCGACACCGGGCCCATGCCCATCGTGGCGGGATCCAGGCCGCTGGTGCCGTAGGACACGATGCGTGCCAGCGGCTCCAGGCCCAGTTCGGCGGCCTTCTTGGCGCTCATCACCACCACGGCGGCGGCGCCGTCGTTCAGGCCCGACGCATTGCCCGCGGTCACGGAGCCGGCCTTGTCGAAGGCCGGGCGCAGGCCCGACAGGGCCTCCGCATTGGTCTTGCGGTTGAGGTATTCGTCGGCGTTGAAGAGCACGGGGTCGCCCTTCTTCTGCGCCAGGCTGACGGTCACGATCTCGTCGACGAACTTGCCGGCATCCTGTGCCGCGGCGGCCTTCTGCTGGCTGCCCAGGGCCAGCGCGTCCTGCTGCTCGCGGGTGATGCCGTGTTCCTTGGCCACGTTCTCGGCGGTGATGCCCATGTGGTATTGGTTGTACACGTCCCACAGCCCATCCACGATCATGGTGTCGGTCATCTTCCAGTCGCCCATGCGCTGGCCTTCGCGCGAGCCGTTGAGCACGTGGGGCGACAGGCTCATGTTCTCCTGGCCGCCGGCCACCACGATCTCGCTGTCGCCCGTGGCGATGGCCTGGGCGGCCAGCATGACGGCCTTCAGGCCCGAGCCGCAGACGGCGTTGATGGTGAGGGCGGGGGTTTCCTTGGCCACGCCGGCCTTCATCATGGCCTGGCGTGCGGGGTTCTGGCCGACGCCGGCCGTCAGCACCTGGCCCATGATGACTTCGCCGACCTGGTCCAGCGTCACCTTGGCGCGGGCCAGGGCCTCCTTGATGACGATGGCGCCCAGTTCGGTGGCGGGGGTCTTGGCGAGCGCGCCGCCGAATTTGCCCACGGCCGTGCGAACGGCGGAAACGATGACGATGTCTTCCATATCAGTCCTTTTTGTGCAGAAACGGGAATCTTGAAATCGGGGAGCCCTGCGGGCCGCGGCGCGCCCGTGCGGCCGATTGTCTCAGCCGCCCGGCACACGCACTGCGGCGTCAGGCTTTTTGCTTGACGTAGCGCCCCGGCGCCGGTTCGGTGGCCTTGAAACGCGTGCCACGACCATAGGCCTTGGGCGCCGCGACCAGCTTGCCCGCATGGCCCTTGAGCCAGCGCGACCAGTCGGTCCACCAGCTGCCGGGATGCTCGGTGGCGCCCTTGAGCCATTCGTCGAGCGTGCCGGGCAGCTGGCCATCCTCGCGCAGCCAGTGGCTTCGCTTTTTCTTGGAGGGCGGGTTGATCACGCCGGCGATGTGGCCGGACGCTCCCATGGCGAAGCGCTTCTTGCCCGGCAGCACCTGGGTGGAGGCGTAGGCCGCGTCGATGGGCACGATGTGGTCCTCGCGCGAGCCGTAGATGTACACCGGCAGATCCACGAGGTTCAGGTCGATGGCCTCGCCGCACACCGTGAGCCGGCCGGGCCGCACCAGGTTGTTCTCGAGGTAGAAATTGCGCAGGTACCAGGCATAGAAGGGCCCGGGCAGATTGGTGCTGTCGCTGTTCCAGTAGAGCAGGTCGAACGGTGGCGGCGTCTCGCCCTTGAGGTAGTTGCCCACCACGTAGTTCCACACCAGATCGTTGGGCCGCAGGAAGCTGAACGTGGAGGCCAGATCCTGCCCCTTCATCATGCCGCCCTTCCCCATCTGCAGCTCGCGGAACTGCACGAACGCCTCGTCGATGAACACGTCCAGGATGCCGGTGTTGGAAAAGTCGATGAGCGTGGTGAGGAAGGTGGCGCTCGCCACCGGCTCTTCGCCGCGCGCGGCCAGCACGGCCAGCGCATTGCTCAGGATGGTGCCGCCCACGCAGAAACCCAGGGCGTTGATCTGCGCCGCGCCGGTGATGTCCTGCACCGTGCCGATGGCGGCCAGCGCCCCCTCTTGCACATAGTCGTCCCACGTTTTATGGGCCAGCGAATCGTCGGGATTGCGCCAGCTCACGACGAAGGTGCGGTGCCCCTCGCTCACGGCATGGCGGATCAGCGAGTTCTCGGGCTGCAGATCGAGGATGTAGAACTTGTTGATGCACGGCGGCAGCATGAGGAAGGGCCGCTCGTGCACCTTGTCCGTGAGCGGCTTGTATTCGATGAGCTGGAACAACGCGTTCTCGAACACGACCGCGCCCTCGGTGGTGGCCACGTTGCGGCCGACCTCGAACAGGCTTTCGTCGGTCATCGAGACATGGCCCTGGCGCAGGTCGTGCAGCAGGTTGGCCACGCCCTTGGCGATGCTCTCGCCCTGCGTTTCGATGGCTTTCTTCTGGGCCTCGGCATTGAAGGCGAGGAAGTTGCTGGGCGCCATGGCGGCCATCCATTGCTCCACGCCGAACCGGATGCGCGCGCGGGTCTTGGCATCGGCTTCGACCGCATCGACCAGGCCCATGAGGGTTCGCGCGTTGAGCAGGTAGGCCGCCGCCGAGAAGGCCGCCACGGGGTTCTGGGCCCAGGCCTCGCTGCTGAAACGGCGGTCCGCGCTGGCGTTGGCCTGCGCGCCCTGCGTCCACAGCGTGGTGGCCTCCTTCACGTACTGCTGCTGCAGGGCCGCGAGCTTTTCGGGGGCGAATTGCACCGGCGCTGCAGGCGCCTTGGCGAAGGCGCCTGCAGCGCCCGCCGGAGCGGCCTGCTGGAAAGCCTGCATCGCCTGGGTCCAGCCCTTGCCCAGCATTTGCTGGAACTGCTGGAATGCCTGGGTGTCCGCTCCCCAGGGTGCTTCAGAATCCGCCATGTTCGTCTCCTCCACAAGAATATGCATGGCCGCGTCAGGGGCGGACCATTGCGGCCATTGTTGCCGAGCGGCGAGCACCGTGGCAACGCCGCTTGCCTTTTTTCACCAACTGCCTTCCAACCCAGGCCCTCACATGTATCTCGTTGTCATTGGATGGCTGTATGTCACGCTGCTGATGGCGGTGGCCGAAGCCATGGCCCCGAACGGCACGGTGCTCGGCGCCATCATCACCTTTGGCCTCTACGGCCTGCTGCCCATGTCGATCGTGGTGTACATCCTGGGCACGCCGGGCCGCAAACGCGCGATCCACGCGCGGCAACTGGCCGAGCGCGAGGCCGCGCAGGCGGCAGCCGCAGGGCAGACGCCTGGCCCCACGCCAGCGCCGCCATCAGCCGCCGGCGGCATGGTCGAGCCAGATGCAGGCGGCGAAGCGCCCGCTGCCGCCGAAGGCGCTGCCGTACCGGTGCGAAAAGAACCGTGACGGCTGGCCCACGGTGCACCACGCGGCGCTGCCGTCGTTGCCGTAGACGCGGTCCACGCCCAGGGATTGCAGCCGCTGCCGCGCCAAGCCGGCCAGATCGGCGAGGTATTTGCCTCCGCCCTGAGGGCTGAAATGCCGGTCGGCCGCAGGCAGCGCGTCGCAGAACGCGGCGCGCACTTCCGGGCCCACTTCGAACGCCGTCGGGCCGATGCAGGGGCCCAGCCAGGCGATGCAGTCGGCCCGGGAGTCGGCCGCCAGCTCCGCCACGGATTCCAGTGCCTGCGAGGCAGATGCTACTTTTTTCATAGCAATATGCCCTAGATCTGATTGTGCTGGAGGCCTAAAACACTCCAAGGCCGCTTCCAGCACGCCGCGGCCGTCCTGCCCTGCCAGCCCGCGCCAGCCCGCATGCGCGGCCGCCACGCGGGTGCCGCGCGCATCGGTCAGCAGCACCGGCAGGCAATCGGCCACCATGATCGTGCAGGCCACACCCGGCCCGGTGGCCGTGCAGGCATCGGCCTCGGTGCCGTCCGGGGTGTCGGGGCCGAGCACGGCCACCTGCCAGCCATGCACCTGGCGCAGGAAGACGGGCCGGGCCGCCTGGCCGTCACCCCAGCGCAGCGCGTCGCCCAGGATGCGCCGGTTGGCCTGCACCGCCTGCGGATCGTCCCCCACGTGGTCGCCCAGGTTGAGCGCGCCGTAGGGCGCGGCGCTGACACCGCCAGCGCGCGTGGTGCACAGCGCGCGCACGTGGGCGGGCGCCGGCCAGTCGGGCACCAGCCAATCGTGGCCCGGTGGTGGCATGGACATCGGGCCGATCAGGCTTCGTGGTCCGGGCAGGCGGACGGGTGCGCGCCCTGGAAGGCAGGCAGCGCCATGGCGGCTTCCCACGCGGCCATGGTGAGCGGCAGGCCGTCCAGGTTCACGCGAAAGCGCTGGGCATTGAAGATCTGCGGCACCAGGCAGCAGTCGGCCAGCGTGGGCACGTCGCCCCAGCAGAACTGCGAGGGGGCCAGTCCCGCGGCCTGCCGCTCCTGCGCCAGCAGGCCCAGCTGGCGTTCGAAGGCCGCCAAGCCGTTGCGCGTCCAGTGGTGGTACCAGGCGGTCTTGGTGTCTTCGCTCTGCTGCAACTCCTGCGTGAGGTACTTGAGCACGCGCAGGTTGTTGATGGGGTGGATCTCGCAGGCGATCATCTGCGCCAGCGCCCGCACCTGGGCGCGGCCGAGCGGGTCGGCGGGCAGCAGGGGCGGCTCGGGGTACGTCTCGTCGAGGTACTCGATGATGTCCATCGACTGCGCCAGGGTGTGGCCGTCGTCGGTGACCAGCGCCGGCACGAGCGGATCGCCCAGCCGGTCGGCATAGGCGGGAAGGCGGTGTTCGGCACGCACCAGGTGCACCGGCACATAGTCGTAAGGCAGGCCCTTGATCCCCAGGGCGATGCGCACGCGGTACGAGGACGATGAACGAAAGTAGTTGAACAGCTTCATGGTGCGACGAGCATAACGCCGCCCTGCCGGGGACAGCGACCACGCCGGCCCCGTGGCACACTGCCGGTTTGCGCCCGCGCCGGCACGATGCCGCCGCGCGGCCCTCGCAGCACCCGGCGCGGCCAGCCCCGCGCCGTCCCTTTTCGAAGAAAGGCAGACATGAGCTATGTGATTCCTCCCGCGGCCGTGGCCAGCGTGCCCGTCATCGGCACCGGCGACCGATTCCCCGTGCACCGCATCTACTGCGTGGGCCGCAACTACGAAGAACACGCCAAGGAAATGGGCTTCACCGGCCGCGAGCCGCCCTTCTTCTTCATGAAGCCCGCCGACGCCCTGGTCGTGGTTGATGCCGGCCAGACCGGCACGCTGCCCTACCCCACGCTCACCGCCAACCTGCACCACGAGATCGAACTGGTGGTGGCCATCGGCAAGGGCGGCAAGGGCATCACCGCGGCCGACGCGCTGCAGCATGTGTATGGCTATGCCGTGGGCCTGGACATGACGCGCCGTGACCTGCAAAACGACATGAAGAAGCAGGGCCGCCCCTGGGAGATCGGCAAGGCCTTCGAGCACAGCGCCCCCATCGGCCCCATCACGCCGGCCGCGCAGGCAGGCAACGTGGCGCAGGCCGCGATCTGGCTGCAGGTGAACGGCGCCGACCGCCAGCGCAGCACCGTCTCGCAGCTGATCTGGAACATCGCCGAAACGATCGAGCACCTGTCGGCCGCTTGGGAGCTGCAGCCCGGCGACCTGATCTTCACGGGCACGCCGGAGGGCGTGGCCGCCGTGGTGCGCGGCGACACGCTCGAAGGCGGCGTGGACGGCCTGGGCACGCTGCGCCTGGCCGTGGCCTGACAGCCTCGCGACCCAGGGCCCCGCCCTGGGTCTCTGTTCCTGCTCCGCCGCCCCACGACGCTCATTTTTCAGAAAAACGAATGACCTCCCGCAGCCCCATCAAGCACTGCCGCGAATGTGGAACGGCCGTGGTGTACCGCGTTCCCGACGATGGCGACACCAAGCACCGCGCCGTCTGCCCGGCCTGCCACACCATCCACTACGAGAACCCGCTGAACGTGGTGGGCACCGTGCCCGTATGGCACGACCAGGTGCTGCTGTGCCGGCGCGCCATCGAACCGCGCCGGGGCAAGTGGACGCTGCCCGCGGGGTTCATGGAACTGAACGAAACCACCGCGCAGGGCGCGGAGCGCGAGACCGACGAGGAAGCCGGCGCGCAGATCCAGATGGGGCCGCTGTTCAGCCTGCTGAACGTGCAGCACGTGGGGCAGGTGCATTTCTTCTACCTGGCCCAGCTGCTCAGCGACGCCTTCGATCCGGGCTATGAAACCCTGGAGGCGCGCCTGTTCACCGAGGACGAGGTGCCCTGGGACGAGATCGCCTTTCGCACTGTGAAGACCACGCTGGAGCGCTATTTCGCCGACCGCAAGGCGGGCAGGTTCGGGCTGCACTGCGTGGACATCGACTGACCCGCCTGCCTTCGCAGGCCATGCCCTGCCGCCGGCCCCATGGAAAAAGGGCGCCGCCACGTCACCGTGGCCTGCGCCCTTTGGCTTTTCGGGGGCCGCTACCGGCGCGGTCGCCCGAAGATGGCCTCAGCCGATCACTTGAGCCACTTGTCGGCCGACTGCTTGAGCGTGCCGCGGGCGTCCAGCAGGCCCCAGACGAACTCCATCACGCGCGAATAGTCGGCATCGTCCTTGGGCAGCATGAAGCCCAGGGTGTTGGTGGGCGTGAGCGGCGCGTCGATGAACGCGGCGGTCAGGCGCGGGTCGGCCTTGGCGTAGTGCAGGGCTTCGTAGGTTTCGGTGATCATCACGTCGCCCTTGCCTTCCGCGATGAGTGCGGGGATTTCGGCGTTCTTGTCGTGCGTGCTGACCTGCGCGGCGGTCAGGTTCTGCAGCACGAAGGTTTCGTTGGTGCCACCGGGGTTCTTGATGACGCGCACGGAAGATTTGTTCAGGTCCTGCAGCGTCTGGTACTGGGCCTTGTCGGCCGTGCGCACCAGCGCCACCTTGCCGAACGGCGCGTAGCCGGGGAGCATCTCGATCTGGCGAATGCGCGTGACGTTGCGGGTGATGCCGCCCACGGCCACGTCGAACTTGTCGCCCTGCAGGTCCTTCATGAGGTTGGGCCAGCTCGTGGCCACGTACTCGACCTTCACGCCCAGTTCCTTGGCCATGAGCTCGATCACGTCGATGTCGTGGCCGCTGTAGCCGGCATCGGTCTTGATGGCGAAGGGGCGGTAGTCGCCGGGCGTGCCCACGCGCAGGACCTTGCTTTCCATGATCTTGTCCAGCCGGGGGCCGGCGTGGGCAGCGGTCACGAGCGACAGGCAGATCACGGCGCCAGCGGCGACCAGGGAACGCATTTTTCGAGCAATCATGGCAAGGGTATCCAGAGGTTGAGGGGGAGGATCGCAACGGCGCGGCGGCCATGGCACCGGCCGCGAACGCACCGCTGGCAAGCATAGCGGAGAGCGGTCGCGCTGCGGTGCATGGCATGCGGAAAGCGCGTGTATGCGACACCCGTACCCGTCAACAACACGTTGGCACCCTCGAAAGCTATCGGGATCAAATCTTGCGCACGCGCCGCCGATGCAGTGCATAGCCGGTAATCGCGCCAACCAGCGTGGATGCCGGCAAAACCCCGAACACCAACACGATTGCCAACGTGTTGGATTGCTCATCATTGAGGGGGTAACCCGTCCCAAACAGGCGGTCGTAAGTCAAAGAGCCCAGCACGCCGAAGGCCGCGCCCAACAGTGCCCCGAAAATGACGTGAAGAGCCGCTTTCATGCGAGTTGCCAGAACCATACGGCCTGGGCTTTTTCCATATCGGAAACGTCGCTAAAAATGCTGTGGACGCCAAAACCGCCGATGCGTAAGTGAATGCGCAGCCATGACCCACGGTCGCTCAACCGGCTACCGTTCCATAAGTCGATGTGGTCCCCCTGCATTCCTGGCCCCCAGTAGTTTTGAAAGAATACGAGCCCAGTGCGGTCCTTCATGCCCGCACTGCCCTCTGCGTGACCGAATGCCTGCGCGCCTGTGAACTTTTCTATGCGGATCGGCAAGCGGGTTCCTCCAGCCGCCACCCAGTCGGCCACCTCCTGCGCACGGATCGGGTACTTCTCCGTACCCTGTTGCCAGGATCGCACCCCTCGAAATGTATTGAAGTCCACGCCGGCACGCATGAGGGCGGCTGAAAAATTAATAGCGCACTGGTTTTCGTAGGCCGCTTTGTTCAGCAGAGGCGCATCGCCTTTGACGTTTGGATGGTTTTTCCAGATATCTTGAAAGTTTGGCATTGCGCTGACGGTCATGCGTTTGTATTGCCCACCGGCAAATACCGGCCAGTGGCTTTCCCTTGGAGCCGGGCATTATAGGAACGCACGCTTGTGTGAGACTGATTCAAGATTTCAAGGCTTGGATTCGATGAAGAACGGCAGCCCGCCGCCCGCCGAGGCCGGAGCCATGGGCGCGGCGGCATCGCCGGTACCGCCACTCTGGGGAGAGGCCGGTGACGGCGCGGCAGGCTGCCCCGGTGACTGCGGCACCGCCGGCACGGTCGGCTGCCCGCCGAAGCTCGCGCCCGGCAGGCCGCCGCCGCCCTCGATCGGCGTGGCCACGGGCGGCGCGTCGGGCGTGGCATCCTGCAGCGGCTTGAGCGGCGCCTCGGAAATGTCCGGGGCCTCGGGCAGGTTCTGAGGCGCCGACGCCTCGGAGGCCGGACGCATCGCGGGCTCGACCGGGGCCATGCCCTGCGCTGGCGGCGGCGTGTCGGCGGCCGGGCCGGTGCGGCGGCCGAAGAGGTCGTAGACCCAGGTGCGCACGCCGCCCACGGCGTTGTCCACCCAGCCGCTCTTTTCCTCCTCGTCGATGAACCGCTCGCGCGCATCGATCACCTTGGTGCGCAGGGCCTGCTGGAACACCTCGCCCACCATGGGCAGCGCGCTGTGGGCGCCCTGCCCCCAGTAGTCGCTGCGCAGGGTGATGCGGCCGTCGTTGAAGCCGGCCCAGGCCCCCGCCACCAGTTGCGGGTGCATCAGGATGAACCAGCCGTCGGTGTTGTCCTGCGTGGTGCCGGTCTTGCCCGCCACGTCGGCGGTGATGCCGTAGCGGGTGCGGATCGCGGCGCCCGTGCCCTTGTCGATCACGCCGCGCATGGCGTCGCGCAGGGTCTGCACGGCCGAAAGGCCCGCGGCCCGCTCGGGGTCGGCTGGGGCGAAGTCCTCCAGCACCTTGCCGTTCTTGTCTTCGATGCGCGTGATGACGATGGGCGCGCGGTACTGGCCGCCGTTGGCGATGGTGCCGTAGGCGGCCACCATTTCCTTGAGCGTGACGGGGCTGGTGCCCAGCGCCAGCGAGGGCACCACATCCAGGCGCGACTCGCGCACGCCCATGGCCTGGGCCCACCGCGCCACGCGCTCTGGGCCGACCTTCTGCATGACCTGCGCGGTGATGGTGTTCTTGGAGTACGCCAGGCCGTCGGCCAGCGTCATGGGCGCGTTGCTGGGCGGACCTTCATCGGTGGGGCGCCAGACCTGGCGGCCGCCCAGGGGAATCTCCACCGCCTCGTCCATCAGCGTGTCGGTGGGCAGCAGGCCGTTGGCGAAGGCCGCGCCGTAGACGAACGGCTTGAAGGTCGAGCCCGGCTGGCGGCGCGCGGCCTGCACGTGGTCGAAGGGGTCGGTGGCGAAATCGCGGCTGCCCACCCAGGCCCGCACCTCGCCTCTGCGCGGGTCCAGCGCCAGGAAGCCGGCCTGCACGCGCGTTTTTTGCTGGCGCAGCTGGCGCATGAAAGAGGCGTCGTCCAGCAGGCCCTGCAGGGCTTCGTCGGGCGTGGCGCCCTTGGCCACGGCGGCCTCGTATTGCGCCGATTCGCGCACCAGCGCCTGCACCAGCGGGCCCTTGGGGTTCCAGGCGCTGCGCGAGGCCCAGGCGCCGTCGGCCACGCCCTGCAGCTGCCGGCCCTGGCGGGCGACCGCCTGGTTGGCGAGGGCCTGCAGGCGCGAATCGATGGTGGTGCGGACCACCAGGCCATCGGCGTACAGGCTGTAGCCGTTGCGGTCGGCCCAGTCGATGAGCTGCTTGCGCAGCTGCTGCGCCAGGTGCGGCGCGGGGCCAGCGGTTTCGATCTGGCGCTCGAAGCGGATGCGCAGCGGCCGCTTGGACAAGGCGTCGTACTCGGCGGCGGACAGCTTGCCGCGCTTTTTCATCTGCGACAGCACGGTGTTGCGCCGCTCCTGCGCGCGCTCGGGGTTGAGCACGGGGTTGTAGTAGCTCGTGCCCTTGAGCATGCCGATGAGCGTGGCGCTCTCCAGCACGGTGAGCTTGCCGGCCGACTTGTCGAAGTACGTGCGCGCGGCCATCTCGATGCCGTAGGCGTTGTACAGGAACGGCACGGTGTTCAGGTAGGTCTCCAGGATCTCGTCCTTGGAGTACAGCACCTCGATCTTGAGCGCCGTGATGGCCTCCTTCAGCTTGCGCGTGAGCGTGGGCGCGCGGCCGATGTCCTCGGGGTAGAGGTTGCGCGCGAGCTGCTGCGTGATGGTGGAGCCGCCCTGCTTGTCGCCGCCCAGGGTGCGGATCAGCGCCGAGCCGGTGCGCCGCCAGTCGAGGCCGAAGTGGTCGTAGAAGCGGTGGTCCTCGGTGGCGATGAGCGCGTCCTTCACGGAAGGGGCGATGTCCTCCAGCGCCACCCATTCGCGGTTGACCCATTTGTATTCGGCCAGCAGGCGGCCATCGGCCGAGACGAGTTGCGCGGGCTGCTCGGTCTTGGCCTTGCGGATGTCGCTGATGGCCGGGGTGAACGGGACCAGGGCCAGCACGTACAGCAGCAGGGCCAGGGGCACGGCCAGCAGCGCCCAGAGCACCGCGCGGCGGGACCGCAGGTGGCGGGCGGCGAAGGCCCAGGCGCGCGCCAGCAGCGGCGCGGCGTGGCCCCGCCACGCGGCCGTCAGGCGCGCGCGCAGGGAAGCAAGCACAGGGGGCATCGGGGGCTCAATGGTCGAAAAGGGCTCATGCCCTAGGTTGATATGTCTTGATAGCTATCAAATACATAGCAAATGCACGATAGCGACCGCACGTGCTCATGCGCTCTCGCGGCCCAGCAAGGCCAGCATGCCGGCCTCGTCGAGCACGGGCACGCCCAGCTCCTGCGCCTTCACCAGCTTGCTGCCGGCCTCCTCGCCGGCAACGACGTAGCTGGTCTTTTTGCTGACCGAGCCCGCCACCTTGGCGCCGGCCGCCTCCAGCAGGTCCTTGGCCTCGTCGCGGCTCAGGGTGGGCAAGGTGCCGGTGAGCACGATGGTCTGGCCAGCCAGGGGCAGCACGGCCCGCTCGGCCGGCGCGCCTTCGGGCCAGGTGACGCCGCAGGCACGCAGTTGCTCCACCACCTCGCGGTTGTGCGGCTGGTCGAAGAAGGTGCGAAGGGACTCGGCCACGATGGGGCCGACGTCGTTCACCTCCAGCAACTGCTCCACGCTGGCGTCCATGATCGCGTCCAGGCCGCCGAAGTGGCGCGCCAGGTCCTTGGCGGTGGCCTCGCCGATGTGGCGAATCCCTAAGCCGAACAGAAAGCGCGGCAAGGTGGTCTGCTTGGATTTCTCCAGCGCGGCGAGCACGTTCTGGGCCGACTTTTCCGCCATGCGCTCCAGGCTGCTGAGGGCGGTGAGGCCCAGGCGGTACAGGTCTGGCAAGGTGCGGATGACCTGGCCCTCGACCAACTGGTCCACCAGCTTGTCGCCCAGGCCCTCGATGTCCATGGCGCGCCGCGCGGCGAAGTGCAGGATGGCTTCCTTGCGCTGGGCGGCGCAGAACAGCCCGCCCGAGCAGCGGTGGTTGACCTCGCCCTTTTCGCGCACCACGGCGCTGCCGCAGATGGGGCACTGCCGGGGCATGCGGAAGTTGGGCACGTAGGGCTGGCGCGGCGGTGCGGGCAGGCTGACGGGCGCGTCGCAGCCGGCGGCATCGGCCAGATCCACCAGGTCCACCAGCGCATCGGTGGCCGCCGCAGCGGCGGCGTCTTCACGGACGGGCTCGGGCGCCGGCATGGCCGCGCCCAGCGCCGGCGGCACCACGGCCACGACCTCGGGAATCACGTCGCCCGCGCGCCGCACGATCACCTGGTAGCCCACGCGCGCCTTCTTGCGGCGCAGCTCGAACAGGTTGTGCAGCGTGGCGTTGGTGACGGTCACCCCGCCCACGAACACCGGCGCCAGCCGCGCCACGGGCGTGAGCTTGCCGGTGCGGCCCACCTGCACGTCGATGCCGTCCATCCGGGTGACCATCTCCTGCGCCGGGTACTTGTGGGCCACGGCCCAGCGCGGCTCGCGCGTGACGAAGCCCAGCTGGCGCCGCAGGTCCAGGCGGTTGACCTTGTAGACCACGCCGTCGATGTCGTAGGGCAGGCGATCGCGCGAGGCGCCGATCTCCTGGTGGAAGGCGATCAGCTCCTGAGCGCCGTGCGCCACGCGCACCTGCGCCGCCACCGGAAAACCCCAGCCTTTCAGCGCCTGCAGCATGTCGTAGTGCGTGCCGAAGTCGGGCCCGCCCTCGCCGGCCGGCGTGACGTCGCCCAGGCCATAGGCGAAAAAGCTCAGGGGCCGCTGCGCCGAGATGCCCGAATCGAGCTGCCGCACCGCCCCCGCCGCCGCGTTGCGCGGGTTGACGAAGGTCTTGCCGCCGGCCTCGCGCTGGCGTTCGTTGAGCTGGTCGAAATCGGCGCGGCGCATGTAGACCTCGCCGCGCACCTCCAGCACCGCGGGGGCGCCGTTCTTGCCGCCCGTGGGCAGCGTCAAGGGAATCTGGCGGATGGCGCGCACGTTGTGCGTCACGTCCTCGCCCACCTCGCCGTCGCCGCGCGTGGCGGCCTGCACCAGGCGGCCGTTTTCGTAGCGCAGGCTCATGGCCAGGCCGTCGAATTTGGGCTCGGCCACGTATTCGACGGGGGCGTCGCCCTCGGCCAGCTTCAGCTCGCGCCGCACGCGGGCATCGAAGGTGCGGGCGCCGCTGGCTTCGGTGTCGGTCTCGGTGCGGATGCTGAGCATGGCAACTCGGTGGCGCACGGGCGGCAGGCCCTCCATCACCGCGCCGATCACGCGCTGGGTGGGCGAGTCGGGGGTGACGAGATCCGGGTGGGCCTCTTCCAGCGCTTGCAGCTCACGGAACACCCGGTCGTACTCGGCATCGGGCACCGTGGGCTCGTCGAGCACGTAGTACTGGTGGGCCCAGCGGTTGAGCTGGGCGCGCAGCGCGTCGACGGCCTCGGCGGCTTGCAGGGGCAGCGCTCCGGCTGCGGAAGGTTTGGAATCAGTCACCACGGATGGAACCCAGAAAAGTAGGAGGCTCCTGCACGTTCACAGGAATGGCAGCGGGCATGGCGCGCTGCAGGAAATCCACGACCCGCGCATCGAGCCGACCGAACCCGGGGCGCACCTCGATGGGCTCGCCCGCGTGGCGCTCGAACACGTAGCTGCGCTGGCCCGGCGTGCCCTTGACCACGATGGCCCGGACATCTGCCAGCGGCACCTGCACGTGGCCGGGGCGCACGTTCTGAGGCAGGCTCAGAAAGACTTCCGAACCGTCGATGCGCACCAGGGGCTTGCCCATGCGGCCGAATTGGCGCCGGGCACGCCAACCGGCGATGGCGGGGGCGATGAACAACCCCAGGTAGAGCAGGCCAAAGTAGTTGAACCTGCCGATCGTCCGGTACTGCCACAGCGCAACACCCGCGACCACCAGGCAACCGATGGCTGGCAACCAGCGGTCCAGGACGGCGTTCGAGGGGCGAAACAGCCCCTGGGGTGTTTCCACCACCGGGGGAAACAGCACGTGCCACCAGCGCATGGGGTGTCCTTTCGGCCCGGGATGACCGGCCACTCAGCTGAACAGGCGGCGCGCCAGCAGCGAGCCGGCCGACAACTCGCGGCTGTCCAGCTTGTCGTACAGCAGCTCCAGGTCGGCGGCGATGGGGTCCATGGTCATGGCGGGCAGCGGCGTGCCGTTCTGGTCGCACAGCGCGCCGTCCATGGCCTCGCCCAGGGCGGCGGCCACCTCGCGCAGGCGCGCGAACGGCTGCTCGGAGCGGTGCACCTGGGCCACGTCCAGGCTCAGCGTGATGTCGCGGATGGCCGACTGCTCCGGGTCGTCGGACAGGGCGAACTGCGTGTCGTAGGCCAGGGTGAGCACCGGCGGCAGGCCCGGGCCGCTCGCGGGCAGCACCAGCCGGCCGGGAATGGCGCCCGGCGTGAACCCCAGGCGCACGGCGTTCTGCTGCACGTAGCCGGGGCTCCAGGCCGCATGCCGCGCACGCAGCACGAAAGCCAGCTGCGCGTCGTGGTCGCCCGCGAACTGGTCCAGCTCGCGGGCGCGGGCCACCTCGTGCAGCATGTCGGGAAAGTCGGCCGCGGCGTTGATGGCGTCGGCGAAGCCCTGGGCCTTGACCACGAACTCAGAAAACTCGATCTCGTTGAGCGCACCCACGCGGTTGGCCAGCTGCACACCGGCCTGGAAGTGGCTGTAGCGCTGGCCGGCCACGGGCGTTTCCCACTGCTGGGTGGATTCGTTGAAGCCCTCGATGGCGAAGGCCTTGCTGCCCGCGCGGCGCGTGGGCGGCAGGGCCGCCAGGGCCGCGTCGCCCGAGACGATCTGCTCGGCCACCAGCGGGGCGATGGCGTCGATCAGCGGGTCCAGCCCGCCGCGGCGCTCGGAGGGCGGCACGGGCAGCTGCATCGCATCGCGCAGGTCGACGGTGTGGCCGTCGAAGGACGGGTCCGTGCCCGCGCCGGGCGCGTCGGCACCCTCCACCGGGGCGCCGCCGGCATCGAAGGCGGGCTCCTGGCGCAGCGCGGGCTCGGCCGCGCCGTCGGGCTCGGGCGGTTTCGCGCGCTTGGGGGCGTTGCGGTGGGCGGACCAGGCGTTGAAGGCGACGATGGCCGCCAGAACGACGCCGCCCGCGATGATGAGGCCAAGTTGGAAGTTGCTCATGGTGAAAAAACGTGCGGCTTCTGGGGGTTCAGGCATCGGCCATGGACAGCGCGGACTCCATGTCCACGGCCACGATACGCGAGACGCCCTGCTCCTGCATGGTCACGCCGATCAGTTGTTCGGCCATTTCCATGGCGATCTTGTTGTGGCTGATGAAAAGGAACTGCGTGCCGCTGCTCATGCTGGACACGAGCTTGGCATAGCGTTCGGTGTTGGCATCGTCCAGCGGCGCGTCCACCTCGTCCAGCAGGCAGAACGGTGCGGGGTTGAGCTGGAAGATGGCGAAGACGAGCGCGATGGCGGTCAGGGCCTTCTCGCCGCCCGACAGCAGGTGGATGGTCTGGTTCTTCTTGCCCGGCGGCTGCGCCATCACCTGCACGCCGGAGTCGAGGATTTCGTCGCCGGTGATGATGAGGCGCGCATTGCCGCCGCCGAACAGCTCGGGAAACATGCGCCCGAAATGGCCGTTCACCGTCTCGAAGGTGCCCGAGAGCAGTTCGCGGGTTTCGGCGTCGATCTTGCGGATCGCGTCCTCCAGCGTGTTCATGGCCTCGGTCAGGTCGGCGGTCTGCGAGTCGAGGAAGGTCTTGCGCTCGCGCGCGAGGTTCAGTTCCTCCAGCGCGGCGAGGTTGACGGCGCCCAGCGCCGCGATCTCGCGGTGCAGGCGGTCGATCTCGCTTTGCAGGCCGGCCGAGCGCACGCCGCCGGCCTCGATGGACTGCGCCACCGCCTCCAGGTCGGCCTGCGCGTCGGCCAGCAGCGTGGTGTACTGCTCCAGGCCCAGGCGCGCGGCCTGCTCCTTGAGCTGGAATTCGGTGATGCGGGCGCGCAGCGGATCGAGCGCGCGTTCCAGCTGCATGCGGCGCTCGTCGCTCGCGCGCAGCTTGGCGGTGAGGTCGTCGTATTCGCTGCGCTGGGCGCCCAGGGCTTTCTCGCGCTCCATCTTGAGGTCCAGCGCTTGCTGCAGGCCGCCCTGCGCCGCGGCGTCGGACAGTCGCGCCATCTCGTCGCGGGCGCGCTGCTGCTCGTCGGCCAGCGCGCGGGTCTGGCTGCCCGCCGTGTCCAGCGTGCGGGCGAGTTCGGCGCGGCGCGCCTCCAGGCTGCGGCGGGAGAACGTGGCCTCCTGCGCCTGGCGCTCCAGGCTGCGCTGCTGCTCGCGGCATTCGGCGAGCTTGCGCTCGGCGGCGATCACGCGCTCGTCCAGCTGCGCGTGGCGCTCCTGGCTGTCGGCCAGCTGCATGTCCAGCTCTTCGAAGCGCGCCTCGGCCGTCACGCGGCGCTCCTGCAGGTCGGCCAGCTGCGCCTCGACCTCGGCCAGGTCGGCGCCGATCTGCTCGCTGCGCGCGCGGGCCTGGTCGGCCAGCTGGGTCAGGCGCAGCGTTTCCACCTGCAGTTCGTGGGCGCGGCTTTGCGCCTCGCTGGCTTCGCGGCGCGCGGCCACGAGGCGCTGCGAGGCGTCCGCGTAGGCCGACTCGGCGCGCACCAGGGCCGTGCGCGACTCGTCGCTGATGAGGGCCTGGGCGCGCAGTTCCTTTTCGAGGTGCTCGATCTCCTGCGCGCGGGCCAGCAGGCCGGACTGCTCGGAGTCCTGGGCATAAAAGCTCACGCTGTGCGCGCTGACCGCATGGCCCGTGGGCACGTAGACCACCTCGCCGGGCTGCAGCGTGGGGCGGCGGTTCAGGGCCTCGTCGAGCGTCTGCGCGGTGTAGCAGCCCTGCAGCCAGTCGGTGAGCACGGCGCGCAGGCCGGCATCGCCCAGGCGCAGCAGGTCGGACAGGCGGGTGGCGGCGCCGGTGGGCTCGGGGATGCCGGCGGGCGGCGCGGTGTAGAAGGCCAGGCGGGCCGGGGGCGCATCGTTGCCGCCCGCGCCGAGAAAGCCGCGCACGCTGTCCAGCCGGCTGACTTCGAGGGCGCCCAGGCGCTCGCGCAGCGCGGCCTCCAGCGCGTTCTCCCAGCCGGGCTCGATGTGAATGCGGCTCCACAGGCCCTGCAGGCCGTCGAGGCCGTGGCGCGCCAGCCAGGGCTGCAGCTTGCCATCGGTCTTGACCTTTTCCTGCAGCGCCTTCAGCGCCTCCATGCGCGCCGACAGGTCAGCCTGGCGGGCGCTTTCCACGTTCACAGCCTGCTGGCGGGTGCGGCGGTCTTCGTCCAGCTGCGGCACGGACTCCTGCAGTTCGGCCAGCCTGGCCTCGGCCATTTCGGCGCCCTCCTGGGCGGCATCGAGCTGGCCGCGCAGGTTGACCAGCCGGGCCTCGTCGGGCGCGGCCAGCGCGTTGCGATCGGTGCGCAGGCGTTCGTGGCGGGCATCGAGCTGGCGGCTTTGCTCGTCGATGCTGCGCTGCTCGGCGGCCAGCACGCCGATCTGCTGCTGCACCTGCACCACGGCGCCGCGCTGCTCGTTGGCGCGCTGCTGCCCCTGGCGCAGCGCCTCTTCGAGGTCGGGCAGCTGCAGGGCCTGTTCCTCGACCTGGGCAGCCAGCAGTTCGGCACGCTCGTCGGCGTCCACGCCGGCACCGGCGAGGTTCTCCATCTCGTGTTCGGCCTCTTCCTTGCGGGCCGACCACTGCGCGATCTGCTCGGCAAGCTGGGCGAGGCGCAATTCCACGCGCTGGCGGCCTTCGACCACGTACCGGATTTCGGCCTCCAGGCGGCCCACTTCGGCCGTGGCCTCGTAGAGCTTGCCCTGGGCCTGGTTGACGTGGTCGCCCGCGGCGTAGTGCGCCTGGCGGATGGTTTCGAGGTCAGATTCGACCGAGCGCAGGTCGGCCATGCGCGATTCGAGGTCGTTCACGGCCTGCAGGCCGTCGGCGCGCACCTTGGCCTGCTCGGCCTCGGCATCGGCGCGCTTCAAGAACCACAACTGGTGCTGCTTGAGGGTGACGTCGGCCTGCAACGCGTTGTAGCGGGCGGCCACCTCGGCCTGCTTTTCCAGGCGCTCCAGGTTGGCGTTCAGCTCGCGCAAAATGTCTTCGACCCGCGTGAGGTTCTCGCGCGTGTCCGACAGCCGGTTCTCGGTCTCGCGGCGGCGCTCCTTGTACTTGGAGACGCCTGCGGCCTCTTCCAGGAACAGGCGCAGTTCTTCGGGGCGCGACTCGATGATGCGGCTGATGGTGCCCTGGCCGATGATGGCGTAGGCCCGCGGCCCCAGGCCCGTGCCCAGGAACACATCCTGCACGTCGCGCCGGCGCACGGGCTGGTTGTTGATGAAGTAGCTGCTGTTGCCGTCGCGGGTGAGCACGCGCTTGACGGCGATCTCGCCGTACTGGTTCCACTGCCCGCCGGCGCGGTGGTCGGCGTTGTCGAAGACCAGCTCCACGCTGGCGCGGCTGGCCTGCTTGCGGCTGGTGGTGCCGCTGAAGATCACGTCCTGCATGGACTCGCCGCGCAACTCGCTGGCCTTGGACTCCCCCAGCACCCAGCGCACCGCATCCATGATGTTGGACTTGCCGCAGCCGTTCGGGCCCACCACGCCCACCAGTTGGCCCGGCAGCATGAAGTTGGTGGGTTCTGCGAACGACTTGAAGCCGGCGAGTTTGATGGAGTTGAGACGCACGGGTCTGTGGGCGGGCTGGGGGCGTTGAAGCGCTCAAAACGGCGCGGCCGCGCCGCCGGGCGGGCCAGCGTGGCCAAGCCCCGGATGATACCGTGCCGGGGTGGCGCGGCTGCCAGGGAAACGGCCCGCTCCTACAGCCGCCGCCGCTTAGAGCCAAAAAGGCCTCCAGCACAATCAGTACTAGGGCATATAGCTATCAAAAAAGTAGCATCAGCCAGCGCGGGGCGCGAAGGCGATGATCGCCATGCCGGCCAGGGTGACGGCCACGCCCGCCAGGTCCCACGCGGTGGGGCGCACGCCGTCCACCGCCCAGAGCCAGCCGATGGCCACCGCCACGTAGACGCCGCCATAGGCCGCATACACCCGCCCGGCCGCGGCCGGATGCAGGGTGAGCAGCCAGGCGAACAGCGCCAGGCAGGCGGCGGCCGGCACCAGCAGCCAGGGGCTCGCGCCCTGGCGCAGCCACAGCCACGGCAGGTAGCAGCCCACGATCTCCGCCAGCGCGGTGACGGCGTACAGCGCCAGGGTTTTCAGCTCGAACATGGGAGGGCTCGGAACGATCGGCAGGGGCCGGCGCGCCCGCAGAAGTTGCCGCGCGGCGGGCGCCGGCCGGTGCCCATCACACGATCAGCGGGCTCTGGCCCGCGGCGTGGTCGATCACCAGGAGTTCGAAGCCGTCCACCGGCAGCGGCGGGCTGAGCAGGTAGCCCTGCCACACGTAGCACTGGTTGCGCGCCAGGAAGGCGCGCTGCGCCTCGGTCTCCACGCCCTCGGCGATCACGCGCAGGCCCAGGCTGGTGCCCAGGGCGACGATGGTGCGCGCGATGGCGGCGTCGTTGGGGTCGGTGAGCACGTCGCGCACGAAGCTCTGGTCGATCTTCAACTCGTCCAGCGGCAGGCGCTTGAGGTAGGCGAGCGAGGAGTAGCCCGTGCCGAAATCGTCGAGCGAAAAACCCACGCCATAGGCGCGCAGCTGGGCCATCTTGTCGATGGTGTCCTCCACGTCCTGCAGCAGCAGGCTTTCGGTCATCTCCAGCTTGAGACGGCGGCCATCGGCGCCGGTGCTCGCCAGCGCCGCCAGCACCTGGCCCACGAAGCCGCTCTGGTGGAACTGGCGCGCGCTCACGTTGACCGACAGGTCCAGGTGCGAAAGCGCCGGCCGCTGCGCCCACCGCGCCAGCTGCGCGCACGCCGCCTGCAGCACCCATTCGCCCAGCGGCAGGATGAGTCCGGTCTCTTCGGTCAGGGGAATGAAATCGGCCGGCGAGACGAAGCCGCGCACCGGGTGGCGCCAGCGCAGCAGCGCCTCGGCGCCGGTGATGCGGCCGTTGTCCATCTGCGGCTGGTAGAACAGCTCGAACTGCTGGAGCGCGATGCCCTCGCGCAGGTCCGATTCGAGGGCCGCGCGGGCCGCCACCGACGCCTGCATCTGCGGATCGTAGAACTGCAGGCTGTTGCGCCCGCCGGCCTTGGCCTGGTACATGGCCAGATCGGCGCGCTGCAGCAGTTCGTCCACCGTCTCGCGCACGCCCTGGAAGATGGTCACGCCCATGCTGAGCGTGCTGTGGTGGGCCTCGCCCTCCAGCACGAACGGGCGGCGCAGGGCCGCCAGGATCTTCTGGCCCATCTCTTCCGCCCGCGCGGCGGCGTCTTCGGGGCTGTCGCCCAGGTCTTCCAGCACCACGACGAACTCGTCGCCGCCATGGCGCGCCACGGTGTCTTCGGTCCGCACGCAGTCGCGCAGCCGCAGCGCCACCTGGCGCAGCAGCATGTCGCCGCGCTCGTGGCCCTGGGTTTCGTTCAGGGTCTTGAAGTTGTCCAGGTCGAGCATCAGCACCGCGCCGCAGCGCTGGCTGCGCGTGCTGGCGGCCAGGGCCTGCTGCAGCCGGTCGAGCAGCAGCCGGCGATTGGGCAGCTGGGTGAGCGGGTCGTAGTAGGCGAGGTAGCGGATCTCTTCCTCGGCCGCCTTGTGCTGGCTCATGTCCACCACGGTGATGAGTCGGTCGTCGCCCAGCGCCACGCCGGCCAGGTCCACCGTGCGCAGTTGCCCGCCCTTGCAGGTGATGGCGTGCTCGCGCGGCGCGACGGCCTCCCTGCCGGGCGGCTCGGCGCACACGGCCAGCCAGTCGGCGATGGCCTGCTCGCGCTGCGCCGCATCGGGAAACGCCAGGCGCCACCAGTCGTCCACCGTGGGGGCGTCCTCGGCGGTGTAGCCGCAGATCTGCACGAAGCGCTCGTTGCGAAAGCTCACCCCGCCGTCCTTGCGCACCAGGCACACACCCACGGGCAGGCGGTACAGGATGCCGCGCAGGCGCAGTTCGCTGTCGCGCTGGCTCTCTTCCATCTGCTTTCGCTCGGTGATGTCCTGCACCACGGCGATGGAATGGTTGGCGAAGTTGCCAGGCATGCGCATGGGCGACACCGTGAGGTCGGCCCAGATGACGCGCCCGTCCTTGTGGAAGTAGCGCTTTTCGTAGCGGAACTCCTCGATCAGCCCCGCGGCGATCTGCTGCATCAGCGACTCGCTGGCGACCAGATCGTCGGGGTGCGTGATGTCGCCCACCGTCTTGGCCGACAGCTCGGCTTCGGTGTAGCCCAGGATGTCGCAGAACTTGCTGTTGGCCCGCACGAAGCGGCGGCTGGCGGCCTCGACCTGCGCCACGCCCACGGCGGCCTGGTTGAACAGCGCGCGAAAGCGCTCTTCGCTCTCGCGCAGGGCCGAGCCGGCGGCGGTGGCAAAACTCACGGCCTGGGTGCGACGGCGCACCAGCAGCGTGATGAGCGCGGACAGCAGGGCCGTCACCAGCAGGCCGCCACCGCCCATGATCGCCGGCAACTGCGCCTCCGAGCGCGACAGGAAGGGCTGCAGGGGCTGGAAGGTGAGCCGCCAGCGCCGGTCGTGCACGCGCAGCTCGCGTTCGTAGCGCTCCACGGCGGGCCGCACGCCGCTCTCCAGCGCCAGCAGCGGCCGCTCGGAGGACGCAGAGGCATCGCGCACCGAGCCGATGTCCCGCACCGACATGCCCACGCCCCGCAACTGGCCCTCGGACTGCAGGGCCTTCACTATGTCGTAGAACCGTATCGTGGCGGCCACCGAGCCGACGTAGCGGCGCACGCCGCCCGCGCCGTCGTCGAACACGGGCAGCCGGATCACGAAGCCGGCGCGGTTGTCGCGCTCCTGCAGCAGATCGAACGGCTCCGAGGCCACGATTTGCCCGGTGTCGCGGCTGTAGCGGATGGACGCCATGGTGGCCGGCAGCGAGCCGACGTCCAGGCCCACGACATACTCGTTGCCCGCGATGGGCCAGATGTAGTCGGCCACGTGGTATTCCGGCCGGTCGCCGGGCGGGCGGATGGCGAACGTGGACTGGGCGCCCGTTCGCGCGAGGTCATCGGCCCGCACCCGGGCCTCGTAGGCCTCCTTGTCGGCATGCGGCACAAAGCGGGTGAAGGCCACGTTCTTCACGCCGGGATAGTGCTGGGCAAGGCGCAGCTCGCGCGCCGCGTGCTCGAAATCGGCGCGCCCCAGGCGCGGGTTGACCAGGAACAGGCTGCGCAGGCCGACCACCAGTTCGGTGTGCGAGGCGATGCGGCTCTCCAGCGCCGTGGTGAACGAACGCGCCTCCTGGGTGAACCGCTCGCGTGCGATGCGCGCCACCGAGTCGCTCTGCTGCTGCCATAGCGCCCAGCTGGCGGCGGTGCCGACCAGCGCGCAGAGCAGCCCTGGCAGCCAGGGCCAGCGTTGCAATCGCAGTGCTTTCGGAAGCGTCATGGGCAGATGGAGGAAATCCCGGGCGCGGCGCGGGGAATCCGTCCACGATAACCCACGAGGATAGCCACAATCGACGTCGGTTTTGGCGTCAATAGCCTTGATGTTCTTTTTTGTAACAATGGCTTGGCCGTTTTCCATAGCCATTGCCGTGCGCGCGCCGGTGTTGGCGCCCTATCCTCTCGCCCTGGTGCCCTGCCTGGGCGCCCGTCCCGGCTCCCGAACCCCTCAGAAAGTTGCCCCATGCTGTACAACGCACTCCAATTAATCCATGTCCTGGCGATCATCGTTTGGCTGGGGGGCATGGCCTTCGCCCATTTCTTCCTGCGCCCGGCGGCCCAGGCGCTGGAGCCTGCCCACCGCGTGGCGCTGATGCACGGCGTGCTGCAGCGTTTTCTGGGGGCGGTGCTGGTGGCGGTCGTGCTGGTGCTGTCCAGCGGGCTGTGGATGATCGGCAACGTCGCCCGTGCAGCGGCGCAGTCGGGCGGCCAGTTTTCCATGCCGCTGTCGTGGACGATCATGGCCACGCTGGGCATCGTGATGATGGCCCTGTTCGGCCACGTGCGGTTCGCGCTGTTCAAGCGCCTGCAGCGCGCGGTGGCGGCGAACGACTGGGCCGCCGGCGGCAAGGCCCTGGCATCCATCCGCACCTGGGTGGGGGTCAACCTGGCGCTGGGGGTGATCGTGGTGGCGGTGGTGTTCCTGGTGCGGTGACAGCCGCCCCTCTGCCCGGCACAATCGCCGCTGCCCATAACCACACAGAGGGAGCCCGAGATGAGCCGACCGAAATCCGGCGCCGTGATTTTCGCCAGGGACTTGCCCAAGGTCGCCCGTTTCTACGAGGTGCTGCTGTCCATGCGGCTGGTCGAGCGACAGCCCGGCCACATCGTGCTGGAGTCGGACGATGTCCAGCTGGTGGTGCACAGCATGCCTGCAGCGGCACGGTCCGCTGCGGGGGCAGCCTCGGCGTCCACGCCCCCGGCCCGCAGAACCGAAGTGCCCGTCAAGCTGTTCTTTGCCGTTGACAGCCTGGCCGCCACCCGCGACGCCGCAGTGGCACTGGGTGGAGGGCTGAGCCCCGCGCAGCGCGAGTGGGAAGCCCGCGGCTTCCGGGCCTGCGACGGGCACGATCCGGAAGGGAACGTGGTGCAGTTCAGGGAAAGCGCCGGATAGCGCGGCGTGCCGGTAGGCAAAAGAAAGAAAGAAAGAAAAGCACCGGAGGATTTAAGCCACGCCTAAGTTGGCGCCGCAATCATGGCACCCAGGCAGCCCGCTTTGATTGATCTCCTCCTCCCTCCTGGGCTGTCTTTTCCAACCCGCTTCGGCGGGTTTTCTTTTTTGCACGGCGCTCGCGCGCGAGCGTGAAACAGGCAGGAAGCCTGCGGCCCCTGGTCAGCCTCTGACGGCGTCTGCCCCGCGGACTCGTACCCACGGAACCAGAAGACCCAGCACGCGCGGGCGCCACGCCAGCGTGAAGGCGATGCACAGCGCCGCGCCCGCCAGCGCCATCACCCAGACCAGCGAGGCCATCGAGCCGTGGTCCACGCTCAGGCACAAGGCCAGCGATCCCGCCAGCGCGGCCACGCCGGCCCAGCGCAGCCACGCCACGGTGCGCCGGGGCTGCAGCACGCCATCGCCCAGTGCCTGTGCCCAGTGCACCTCCATGGCCAGGGCCAGCCAGCCCAGACCGGCCCCATTGGCGGCCAGCGCAGCCAGCAACAGCAGCGCGTCAAGCACGGGTGGCCTCCGGCACGCCCTGCGCGGCGCGGGCCTGTGGCGCGGCGGCGCCCAGCGCGCGGCGGCGAAGCCTGCGCGCGGCCACCACGGCGAGGGCCGCGCTGGCGAGCAGCGCCAGGTCCATGCCGGCCACGGGCCAGTAGCCGTTGGCGATGGTGCGCAGCAGGTGGTCCCCGGTCGTCGCCCAGTTCAGCAGCACCGCCGCCACCGCCAGCGCAGCAGCGGCCCAGCACTGCTCGCTCCAGGCCGGCGCCATGCGGGCCTGCGCCACCGGTGCCGTGCGCCACACGCCATGCAGGAAGGCCAGCACCCAGGCGCCCCAGAACACGGATTGCTCCCAGGTGCCCCGGCCCGGCAGATCGGTCGGCAGCACCCGGTTGCCGATCAGCATGGCGAAGGTGGCGATGAGCATGCCGGTCACGGTGGTCACCGCGAAGGCGTCCACCCAGCGCGCGCCGGAGAGGCCTTGCCTGGCGTGCTGGCGCTTGCGCTTTTCCACGAAGAAGATGAAGCCGGTGGCGATGCACACGCAGCCCGACAGGCCACCCAGCACGTACAGCCAGCGCAGCAGCCAGTGCCGGAAATGCTGCAGGTGCAGGCCGGTGAGGAAGTTGTTGATGCCCGCGACCGCCGTGGGCGGCGGGTCTTCGCGCAGCACCTCGCCGGTGGCGCCCTTGAAGTGGATGCCCTCGCCCGTGAGCGTGACGCGGTCGGTGCCGGCGCGGAACACGCTCACGTAGGCATTGGCATCGCCCACGTGCTGCACGTTCAGGTAGCCGACCTCGCCCGCCATGCCCTTGGCGGCCCAGCGGCGCTGGGCCTCGGCCACCATGGCGTCCACCGAGGCGAGCGTGCCGGGCGTGCCCGCGCGCTTGGCCGGCAGGCCGGTCTCCAGCGCTTCGTGCTGCTCATGCAGTTCGTGCAGCGGATGCAGCTGGGTTTCGGTAACGGGAAAGTAGATGCCGCCGAAGATCACCAGACCCGAAAGCGCGAAGATGAAATGGAACGGCAGCGCCACCACGCCGGTCAGGTTGTGCAGATCGAGGGCGCTGCGCTGGGTGTGCTTGCGCGGCCGGAAGGTGAACATCTCGCGGAAGATCTTGCGGTGCATGACCACGCCGCTGACCAGCGCCACCAGCATCATCAGCGCGGCTAAGCCCACGATCCAGTAGCCCAGGCTCTTCCATTCCAGGTGCAGGCTGTAGTGCAGCGGGTAGAGGAACCGGCTGCCGATCTTGAGGTGGTCGTCCGGCAGCGGCTGGCCGTTGCGCGGGTCGATGGTGCGCGTGCCCCAGACCTGGTCGTCCGCGTCCTTGGCGTTGGGCAGGGCGAAGCTGGCGAACATGCCGAGCACCGGATCGCGGTGGGTGGTGTAGGCGCCCCAGCTGTTCACCACGGGAAAGGTGTCTGCCAGCGGGCCGTTCACCCGGCTGCGCGCCGCCTCGAGGTTGGCGGCATCGGGCCGCGTCATGGTTCGGAAGGCCGGCTGCAGCACGCGGTCGAACGACGGCATGGGCTGCGGGGCGAACCGGGTTTCGGGAATGGCCCAGCGGTCGATCTCGCGGTCGAACACCGACAGCGAGCCGAAGAAGAAAACGACCATGAGCACGAAGCCCAGCACCAGGCCGAACCAGGTGTGCAGCCAGGCCATGGTGAGCCGAAAGTTCTGGAACACGGGACAAATGCCTTTCCGCTAAAGACAGCACAGACAGGACCGACACGGCAACGGGACGGACACGAAAACCGCCGGCACAGGGCCGGTCAGATCAGGGCCATCTGCACCAGCGACGCGGTGCCGGCCATCAGGGCGCCGCCCCCCGCCAGCACCAGCCAGACGCGGCCGAGCCGGGAATCCGAAAAGGCCCACAGGAAGGCCACCAGAAACACGATGAAGCCCACGATGTAACCCATGGCTTCGGCATCGTGGAACGGCATGCCTGCCGCGAATGCCAGGCCCACGCACAGCGCGATGAACCCCCAGGTGAACGCGTAGCCGCCCAGCATGCCGGCCGCGATGCGCGAGACCACATGCAGGCGGGACGCTGCAGTGCTGCCAGCCATCGTTTGCCTTGATTTCAAAATGCGATTAGTTCTCAATTATGCCTGCGGATGTTTTCCCCGAAAATCCATGCGCGGCATGGGCCCACCCTGCCGGACCGGACTGTCGCGCCAGCCGGCTATGCTCTGCGCCTTGCCCTGCCCGGCCTTCTTCGCACCTTCTTCGCCTCTTCCTTGCTTATGTCACGTGCCCGCCTCACCCTCCTGACCCTGCTGCTGGCCATGCTGGCCGCCATCGCCGCCACGGCCTGGTGGGTGGCGCAGGGCCGCATGCGCGCCGCACGCGCCCAGGTCGCGCAGTTGCAGCAGGAGGTGAGCCAGAAGACCGAGCAGTTGCTGGGCTACACGCGCTACACCGACTACCTCACAGTGGGCAAGCAATCGCTGTCGGAGCAGATGAAGCTCATGGCGGCCACCGTGGTGCGCGAGGAAGGCACCACCCAGATCGTCGAAAAATCCGTGCTGGGCCTGGCCTCCACGGGCGTGGTGGCGATCTGGTACTCGGCCGAATATTCGTTCGGCTACGACCTGCGGCCCCAGAGCTACGAGCTGCGCAGCACCCCGGCCGGCATCGAGATCCACCTGGCCAAGCCGACGCTGGTGGCGACCCCGGCCATCAGCCAGCTGCGCCACCGCGTGCTGTCGGGCGGCCTGCTGACCGACAACAAGGGCGCGGTCATCCGCCTCACGCAGGAGGCGTCGCAGCGCGCGGCCAAGCAAGGCGCGGCCATGGCATCGGACCCGGCCGTGATGGCGCTGTGCGAAAAGAGCCTGATCGCGTTCCTGTCGGATTTCCTCTCGCGCCAGCCCGGGGTCAAGGCCGTGCCGCGCATCACGGTGGTGTACCGATAGGCCTTCGGGCAACGGCCGGAGGGCCGCTTTGGCACAGCCGGTCAGCGCAGCGCGACGTGCGTGATCCACAGGGTGAGCAGCGCCGCGCCCAGCCCCAGGGGCATCACCCAGGCGCCCAGCCGCAGGAACTGCCAGCCACTGACCGATTGGCCCTCACGCCGCAATGCGGCCAGCCACAGCAGTGTGGCCAGCGAACCGGTGATCGACAGGTTGGGCCCGATGTCGATGCCCATCAGGGCCGCGGCCCGCATCGACGGCGAGGCGTTCGCGGCATCCAGCGCCGCCCCGGCCAGCAGGCCGGCGGGCAGGTTGTTGACCAGATTGGCGGCGATGCCCAGCAAGGCGCCCACCCCCACGTCCGCGCCGCCCGGCCAGGCCGTGGCCGCCTTGCGCAAGGCATCGGCCAGCAGCCCCACCACGCCGGTGTACTCCAGGGCCTGCACGAACACGAACAGCCCCGCCACCAGCGGCAGAACGCTCCAGGACACCGAGCGCACCGTGGGCCAGACAGCGCTGCCGCACCCGATGCGCAGCAGCGCCAAGGTCACCAGGGCCGCTCCCAGCGTGGGCCAGCCCAGCGGCACCCGCAGCCACGCGCAGGCCACCAGCACCACCACCGACACGGCCAGACCGGCGGCCGCCAGGGCGCCGCCCCGGCTCAAGGGACTGGGAGGCACTTCGGTGCGGATCGTGGCGTCTATGCGGTGGCGCAGCGCGAACCGCAGCGCCAGGAAGGTCGCGGCGATGGACGCCAGCGAAGGCAGCGCGAACAGCGCCAGCCACTGCGGCAGCGGCGGCATGTGCCCGCCCCAAAGCACCAGATTGGCCGGGTTGGAGATGGGCAGCACGAAGCTCGCCGCATTGGCGACGAAGGCGCAGATGAACAGGTAGGGCAGCGGCGAGGCGCCCACCGCGCGGGCCACGGCGAACACCGCAGGGGTCAGCACCACCGCGGTCGCATCGTTGGACAGGAACACCGTGACCAGCGTACCCACCAGATAGACCCAGGTGAAAAGCCGGCTGCCCGAACCGCCGGCACGGCGGGCCGCCAGCGCCGCCAGCCAGTCGAACACGCCTTCGCGGCGCGCCATCTCGGACAGCAGCATCATCCCGGCCAGGAACAGGTACACGTCTTCGCCGCGCAGCACGCCCTTCCAGGCCTGGCTGGCCGGCAGCAGCCCGAAACCCACCAGCGCCAGGGCACCCGCCACGGCCCAAACCGCTTCGGGCAGGCGCCAGGGGCGAAGGATGACCGCACTGGTCGCCACGGCGACCACGCCCCAAATCCACTGCTGCGGTGCAAGCATGAAAGCCTTTTTTCCAAAGATTGATCGACGGCAGGAAAGAGGGCAAAAGAAAGAGCGCCCAGGACACGGGCGGCGCGCCTGCCGTTCGCCCCGGCCGCCCTGCGGGGGGATTCTATGCAGCGGCCCGAGGCGCAACACGTCGGACACGATCGAAGGATCGGGATGGCGAAACGGCCGCACCAAGACCCCGCGGGCACACGGCGGGCCGCCGCCCCTTACGATGGCGGCCCAAGGAGTTGAGCCTGTGTTTGAGTTTTTCGAAAAGCGACTGCCCCCCTACCCCGGCAACGAACCCACCCTGCCCCCCAAGGATTTCATGGCCTTCGTGTGGTCCGGCACACGCGGGCTGCGCCGCTACGTGGTGATGATGGCGGGCCTGTCGGCCGCCATCGCGGTGTACGAGGCCCTGCTGTTCGCCGTGCTGGGCCATGTGGTGGACTGGCTTATCCAGGTCAGCCCCGCGGCGCTGTGGGCCGAGCGCCGGGGCACGCTGGCGCTGGTGATCGGCATGCTGCTGGGCAGCATCGTGCTGGTGGCGGTGCAGACCAGCGTCAAGCACCAGACACTGGCCATCAATTTCCCGCTGCGCCTGCGCTGGAACTTCCACCGGCTGATGCTGGGCCAGAGCATGGCCTTCTATGCCGACGAGTTCGCGGGCCGCATCACCACCAAGATCATGCAGACGGCCCTGGCCGTGCGCGACATGATCTTCACCACGACCGACGTGGTGATCGGCATGGGGGTGTACCTGTTCACCATCCTGCTGCTGGCCGCCGGCTTCGACCTGCGGCTGCTGGTGCCCTTTCTGCTGTGGATCGTCTGCTACGGCCTGGCCTGCTGGTACTTCGTGCCGCGCCTGGGCCAGGTGGGCAAGGCGCAGGCCGACGCACGGTCGGTGATGACCGGGCGCATCACCGACGCCTACACCAACATCGCCACCGTCAAGCTGTTCTCGCACACCCGGCGCGAGGCCGAGTTCGCCCGCGCGGCCATGGATGCGTTCAAGCACACGGGCTACGCGCAGATGCGCCTGGTGAGCCGGTTCGAGATCGTGAACCACATTCTGGTGGTGGCCATGATGATGGGCGCCTGCGGCACGGCCCTGTGGCTGTGGTCGCTGGGCCAGGTGGGCGCGGGCGCAGTGGCGGCCGTCACCGCGATGGCGCTGCGCGTGTCGGGCCACGCCCACTGGGTGATGTGGGAGATGACCACGCTGTTCGAGAGCGTGGGCACCATCCAGGACGGCATCAACACCCTCACCCGGCCACGCACGGTGGTGGACGCGCCCGATGCGCGCCCCCTGGCCGTGCCGCGCGGCGAGGTGCGGTTCGACAACGTGACCTTCGCCTACCAGGGCGGCAAGCCGGTCATCGACCGCTTGAACCTCACCATCCGGCCGGGCGAGAAGATCGGCCTGATCGGCCGTTCGGGCGCCGGCAAATCGACGCTGGTGAACCTGCTGCTGCGCTTTCACGACGTGCAGACCGGCCGTGTGCTGATCGACGGCCAGGACATCGCCCACGTGACACAGGACAGCCTGCGCCAGGCGATCGGCATGGTCACGCAGGACACCTCCCTGCTGCACCGCTCGATGCGCGACAACATCCTCTACGGCCGGCCCGACGCGAGCGAGCAGGACCTGCACGCGGCGGCCCTGCGGGCTCAGGCCGCGGACTTCATCGACACGCTGACCGACCTGCAGGGCCGTCGCGGCTACGACGCCCACGTGGGCGAGCGCGGCGTGAAGCTCTCGGGCGGCCAGCGCCAGCGCGTGGCCCTCGCGCGGGTGATGCTCAAGGATGCGCCCATCCTGCTGCTGGACGAGGCCACCAGCGCGCTGGACTCCGAGGTCGAGGCCGCCATCCAGCAGAGCCTGGACGGGCTGATGCAGGGCAAGACGGTGATCGCCATCGCCCACCGCCTGTCCACCATCGCCGCGATGGACCGCCTCATCGTGCTGGATGCCGGGCAGGTCATCGAAGAAGGCACGCACGCGCAGCTGCTGGCACAGGGCGGTGTGTATGCCCGACTCTGGGGCCACCAGAGCGGCGGATTCCTGGGCGAGTCGGAAGAGGACTGAACGCGGCGCGCCGGGGCCTTGCCTCGGCAGGGCCCCGGCGCAGATTCCACGCCGGCAGATAGCTATCATTCATATAGCAATCTGGCAACCATGTCCGAGCGCATTACCGGAGGTTACAGGTCGGCGGCGCCGTGCTCTTTAGACTCGCGCCTTTCCCAGCGCAATGCGGTTGACCCCGCAGGCCGCACCTTCCCTCCCCTTCCCTCCCCTTCCCTCCCCTTCCTACCCATTCATCACTCTTCAGAGGGAATCCCATGTCCGTTGCATCCATTCTCGGCATCTCGATCGGCGCAGGCGTCGGCACCTATTTTTCGCTCAAGAAAAACCCCATGCCGCAGGGCAAGCGCGTGCTCATGTGCGTGGGCGCCGGCGTCGTCGTTTTCGTGCTGCTCAAGATCATTCTCTGAGCGGCGCGGCGGCCCCGCGCTGCGGCAGCGGGGCCTTGCAGCCATGGCGAGACGGCCGCCACAGCGCCGCCGCACTCCCCTTCCTCCCTTCTAACTTCCCACGCTTTCAGGCCGTCCTCCGGCGCCCGGGCATCACGTCCCGAACACCAGCGCCTTGTGCAGCCACACGCCCGCCATCAGCCCGTTGGCGGATGCCAGCGTCGCGTTGTGGCCCGGCATGGCCGCGTCTCCCGCGGCGAACACACCGGGCACCGTGGTCTGCTGCGTGGCATCGGTGCGGATCACCAGGCCGGCCGGCCCCTCATCGAAGGCGCAGCCCAGTTGCTCGGCCAGCGGGCTG
The DNA here is from genome assembly GCF_030158955.1 of Acidovorax sp. SUPP1855. NCBI lineage: Bacteria > Pseudomonadati > Pseudomonadota > Betaproteobacteria > Burkholderiales > Comamonadaceae > Acidovorax > Acidovorax sp. SUPP1855. Next base: position 72,154 of record NZ_BQXI01000009.1, read on the forward strand.
GCCATGTGCGTGCGCGGCGGTACGAACAGGGCCTCGATCGGCACCCGGCGGCCATCTTCCAGGCGCACGCCCGACAAGGCGGGCGCACCCCCTTCCACGCCCGCAATGCGCGCCGGCTCGAGGGCAATGCCGCGGGCAGCCAGTTGCGCCAGCGATTCGGCATCGGGCGCATCATGGCCATTCAGGAACAGCGTCATCGGGCCCCAGTCGGCCACGAGCAGCGCGTGGTGCACCGAAGCGGGCGCGGCGTACAGCGTGCCCAGCGGTCGGCCACCGACCTCGTAGCCGTGGCAGTACGGGCAATGCAGCACGGTGGCACCCCAGCGCTCGCGCAGGCCGTCGACGGCGGGCAGTTCGTCCCGCACGCCGGTGGCCAGCAGCAGCTTGCGGGCGGCCAGCGACTCGCCCGAATCCAGCGTCACGGCGAATTCACCATCATCGCCTTCGGCCACCGGGCCCGTGGCGCGCGCCTGCGTCGCCGTTCCCGCCTTGAACGTGACGGACGGATAGGCCAGGAGCTGGCGGCGCGCCAGCGCGATCATGTCCTGCGACCGCTCGCCGTCCTGGCCGAAGAACCCGTGTGATGCCGCCGCGAAGCGGTTGCGCGGAGCGCCTGCATCCACCACGCACACGCTGCGCCGGGCGCGGGCGATCTGCATGGCGGCGGACAGCCCGGCAAAGCTGCCGCCGATGACCAAGGCATCAAACCGCATGGGACACCTCCTTCATCGACAGGCCACTCTGGGCAAAGCGGCGGTGGAAGTCGCGCGACAGATCGGCCAGGGTGATCTGCTCCAGGCGCGCCAGCATCAGCGCCTCGGCCTCGCGGTAGGTGCCGTCGAGCGCGGCGTTCACCGCCTGCTCCACCAGGCATTCCGGGCGCTCGGTGCGGTGGCCGACTGCCAAGAACGGCGGCTCGCCCACGGCGCGGTGGATGTCGGCCAGGCTCACCTCCTCCAGCGGGCACGACAGCACCCACCCGCCGCCATGGCCCTTGGCCGAGGCGACGAAGCCCGCCTCGCGCAGGCCCGCCATCACCCGCCGCACGACGACGGGATGCGTGTGCATGGCCTGCGCCAGCGATTCGGAGGTGGACGGGGTGTCGTTCTCGGCCATGTGCAGCAGCACGTGGAGAACGCCGGATAGCTTGCTGTCTTGTTTCATGCAACATTATTAGTTGCATGAAAAAGATCTGGCAAGCGAAGGGGCATGCGAGGCGGGCGTCTCCCCGCGCCGGTGTTTCAGCCCTGGCGCGGCGGCAGCACCCTGGCCGGGTTGCCCACTACGGTGGCGCCGGCAGGCACATCGCGCGTGACGACGCTGCCCGCGCCGATGATCGCGTCGTCGCCCACCGTCACGCCGGGCATCACCAGGGCGCCGGCACCGACCCACACGTTGCGGCCGATGCTCACCGGGCGGCCGAACTCCAGGCCCTGGGCCCGCTCCTGCGGCGACCGCGGGTGGTCCGCCGCGAGCAGTTGCACGCCCGGCCCGATCTGCGTGCCGTCACCGATGCGCACCTCGACCACATCCAGGATCACGCAGTTGAAGTTGAGGAACACCCCCGTGCCCAGGTGGATGTTGAAGCCGTAGTCGCAGTGGAACGGCGGACGCACCACGGCCCCCTCGCCCACCGAGCCCAGGTGCTCGGCCAGCAGCGCGCGCCGCTCGGCGGGGTCTGCGGCCAGCGCCGCGTTGTAGCGCACGAGCCAGCGTTTGTTGGCCGCTATGTCGGCCTGGAGTTCGGGATCGCCGGCGTGGTAGAGCCGGCCGGCCAGCATGTGTTCTTTCTGTGAGGTCATCTGGCCATTGTGAAGGCGCCGCGGGCGCAGGCGGTCGCCCGGGCGACCCCGTGAAGGGGTTCAAGCCAAAATGGCCTCCAGCAAAATCAACACTAGGGCATATAGCTATTAAATTAATAGCAAACAGAATACCGCGCGTTGTGTGCCGCGCATTGTGGCCCGTCAAGCAACGGGGCCACCGCCCTCGTCCGGCGCCACGGACTCCGCCGGTGCCCGCACCACCCCCAGCCGCAGGCCGAGCACGCCCAGGATGCGGTTCATGGTCTGCACCGTGCCCGGGCTGCGGCCCTGCTCGATGTCCTGCAGCGCGCGGTGCGAGATGCCCGCCAGTCGCGCCAGCTCGGCCGAGGTCAGCCGCAAGGTGCTGCGCAGGTGGCGGATGGACTCGCGCAAGGTCCATTGCGGGTGGTCCAGCAGGTCCTGCACGGCTTGGCGGCGCAGCAGCAGTTGCTGTGCCAGTGGAAGGGGGGTGTAGCGTTTGTCCATGCGAAAGAGGCCCGCTTTTTAAGTGTTCAGATCACAGGGCTTGCAGCGCCTGCACCTGGGCCGCGATGGTGGGCTGCAGAAAACGGTGCACCTCCGGCTCCAGGCCGAAGCCGCCGCCGTCGCGCGCCACTGCTTCCAGGGGGCTGGCCAGGTCCTGCAAGGCCTGGGCCAGCGGGGCGCGCGGCAGTGCGCATTCGGCGGCGACGGTGTCCAGCACCTGGCGCCAGTCCGGTGCGCCGTCGTCACCCACCGCCCAGCGGATGCGCCGCGCGATGCCATCGGGGTGCAGGTACATGGGCGCGAAGTCGAACACCGGCGTGAGGGCGATGCGCCCGTCAAAACCGCGCTGCACGGCCGTGTTGCGCGCGTGGTTGTCCTTGTTGCCCAGCGCCAGGTTGGCCACATCGCGGCGCAGGTACTCCGCCACTTCGGCAGCGGGATCGGTGCACACGCGGGCCAGCTGGCGGCACACTTCCTCGTGCGAGGGCACGGCGCCGAAGCCCGCCCGGCCGGTGAGCGTGGCGATGCTTTCCTGCGCCAGCCGCACCACGCCGCAGCCCTGCCCCGAGCCCTGCGCCGCGTCGCCGGCGATGCGGTCGAAGCGCGGAATGAAAAGCGCCCGGTCGCGCAGCACCAGCGGCGCATGGACGCGCAGTCCCAGGTGCCGGGCGATGTCCATGTAGGGCGCCTCGTGCCGCAGGATGGCCGCGAGCCGCTCGTTCGTGCCGCGGCCGAACTTGACGATGAAATGCGCCGCCGCCTCGCCATCGGGCAGCGAATGGTCCAGGTGCAGCAGGCCATCGCTGGCCGAGCGCGTGAGCAGCACCTTGGGCCATTCACCCTGCACGCCCGACGATCCGGCCACGAAAAGCCCGTGGCGGCCCAGGTAGTCCATGAAGTCGGACGACCGCTCGGCCACCTCGGCATCGGTGAAGCCGCGGCGCGGTCCGGTGCGCGCCTGCAGCCAGTCGGCCGCCTCTTTCACCCGCAGGTGGCCGATGGGGTTGCCGGCCCCGGCCAGCAGCAGCGGCCAGTCGGCCACGGCTTCCGACGCCTCGGGCAGACCCAGCTGGCGCAGCAGCTCTTCGCGGCCATGGCCCTGGGGCAGCAGGTCCGCGAGAAAGCCGGGCCACTGGCGCAGCTCCAGCGGCTCCAGCCCGGTGGCAAAGCCGCTGGCCAGCGCCCAGGCATCGCGCCGGCCCGCGTGCTCGACAGCCCATTCCACTGCATACCCGGTGTAGCTGGGCGTGCGCCAGCCCTGGGCGGAATCACCCAGCAGAAGGACGCTGGCGGCGTCGTGCCACCGGCCCTGGGCGTGGATCTGGAGCGTGCATTGCGGCTGCATATGCACAGAAATATATCAATATTGCTGCTGTTTAGCCATGCAATATGGATAGTTTTCCACCAAAAAACAATGAATTGCGGAGTGGAACTTTCCTTGCCCCGCGACGCCATCGGCTTACTTGAGCACGCCGCGCGAAATGTCCATGACCATGCGCGTGGCCAAGTACAGCCGGGGCACGATGGTGTCGATCTGCACGTATTCGGCGTTGTTGGAATGCGCCCCATAGCCCGACAGGCCCATGCCCTCCACCACGGCACCGCGGGTCTTCAGCGCGGCGAACGCCGCGTCGGTGCCGCCGCCGGTGGCCTTGTCCAGCACGTTCAGGGGCAGGCCCAGTTCCTGGTAGATGGCCTTGCCGTGGCCGGCCACGCGGCGCGAATCGTCGGAGGCCTCCAGCGGCGGGCGGCGAACCTCGAACTTCACCGACACCTTGGATTCGGGCTGCAACTTGGTCTGCACCTTGGCCTGCAGTTCTTTTTCCAGCCCGTCGAAATCCGACACGCGCAGGGCGCGGGCATCGGCCTGGGCCGTGGCCTCGGCAGGAATCACGTTGCGGTTGGTACCAGCCTGGGCCACCGTCCAGTTCAGTTTGAGGCCCTGCTCGGGCCTGGACAGGTCCTTGAGCTGCAGCAGCTGGTGCGACAGCTCGTAGAGCGCATTCACGCCCTTTTCGGGCGAGGCACCGGCGTGCGAGGCCCGGCCCTGCACCGTCAGGTAGGCCGCGCCGATACCGCTGGTGGCCAGGCGCAGGCTGCCGTCCGTGCCGCCGCCCTCGAAGGAAAACACCGCATCCTGGTCGGCCGCAACGCGGGTGATGGTGCTGCGCGCGCCGGGCGAGCTGATTTCTTCGTCGCCGTTGATCAGCACGGTGAGCGTGCCGTACTCCTTGAAGCCGAGCTTTTGCAGCAGGCCCACGGTGTGCAGGATGGTGGCCACGCCCTGCTTGTCGTCCGCGATGCCCAGGCCGTAGGCCTTGCCGCCATCGATGCGAAAGGGCTGGTCCTTCAGCATGCCCTTGAGATACACCGTGTCCATGTGCGCGATGAAGAGGATCTTCTTCGTGCCGGTGCCCTTGAACTCGGCGTGCACCGCCGGGCCCACCTTCTCGGGCGTGTCGTCCAGACGATAGATGTCGGTGGGCTGCAGGATCTCGACGGTGCCGCCCTGTGCCTTGAGTTGCCCGGCGATCAACGCGGCGATCTGGTTCAGGCCCTCGATGTCCTTGCTGCCCGATTCGATGTGCACCAGGTCGCGCAGCGTGTCGAGCAGCGGCTGCTGCTCTTTCTGCGCCAGGGCGTGCACATCGGCCACTGGTGCGGCCTGCGCCAGGGTGCCGGCGAAAGCCAGGGACAGGAGTGCGATCAATGGGCGCACGAACAATGGAGGGGTCTGCGAGGAATGCATGGTGGCACCAGTGGGCATGAATGGGAGAAAAGCCATTATGGGCTGCTGCAACAAAAGCTTCACACCCTCTGATTTCTTGCAATATCCCATTCAAGTCCGAGACGAGGGATCGGGTAACGCCCACTTCGGATCGATGCGGGACTGCCGACTGCGCAGTTCGAACAGCCACATGCCATACAGCGGCAAGGCCTCGGTGAGTTGAAGCGCCTTGACCACCGGCGTTGCGGCGCCGAGCAGTGCCGGATGGGGCACGACGGCCAACAGATCGGATTGCCCCACCAGATGGAGCATGCTGGCGAAATCAGGACAGCGCACCGCGATCTTGGGCACGGGCATGCGGCGCACGCGGTGCGCCTCGGTGAGCACATCGACGGGACCTTTGACGCTGGGCCCGACGCAGGCCCACGCGGCGCCCTGCAGCTGTGCCAACGTTCGGGCCCGTGCCAGGGGATGGCCGCGGCGGGCATAGACCTGCGGCTGCAGCTCGTAAAGCAAGCGCTCGGCCAGGTCCGGGTGCGCAAATTGGCGCGGCTTGGGCGCGATGACCGCATCGAACCGCCCCTGCAGCAGCCCGGCGAGCAGCGCGCCCTCGTCCGCCGTCGCCATGTCGAGGCAGCGCCGGGGATGGGGAAGGCACCAGCGCGCATACAGCAAGGGGCCCCAGACCAGGGCAGCGGATGGCGTCAGCCCGACGCGCAGCACATTCCGGTCGGGCGCAGGCAGCGGCTCCAACCCCAGCGCCCCCATGCACTGCCCCAGCGACGACGATTGCGCCGCCACCGATCGCGCCAGCTCGGTCGGCACATAGCGGCGCCCCTCACGGACCAGCAAAGGGGCGGGAAAGTGCGCCTGCAACGCCTTCATTCCCTGGCTGATGGCAGGCTGGGAGACGCCACAGGCCTGTGCGGCTCGGGCAAAAGAGCCGTGCTCGACGACCGACCGAAGGTATTGCAGATGGCGCAGATACATAAGCACCCTTTATGTATTGGCACCGATTGTGGCTTGCCGGGCAGCGCCCGCGCCGCCAAGCTACGGCGATCTCCCCAGCGACCCAACAAGGACACCGCATGACAACGCACCCGCTCGACACCGTCAAGGCCTACCTGGGCCACCTCCACGCCAGCGATACCGACGGCCTGATCGCCTGCTTCGAAGACGACGGGCTCGTGCACTCGCCTTTTCTCGGCACCCTGGGCGCCCGCGAATTTTTCCACCGGCTCGCGCAGGCCTCGAATGGCAGCGTGATCACCGTGCTGGACCTCTTCGCCTCGGTGGCACCGCAGGACGGCGGCGCCGTGCGCATCGCGGCCTACTTCCGCTACGACTGGACTTTGAGCGACGGCCGCGAGGTGACCTTCACCTGCGTCGATGTCTTCACCTTTGACCCAGGCAGCCCACGCATCCGGGCCATGCAGATCGTCTACGACACGCATCCCCTGCGCGAACAGGTCGGCGACAAATACGCACCGGCACCGCCGCCGACTAAAGCAGCGTGACGGCCTTGAGCGCGACGAAGCTCGTCTCGCGGATCACACCCACGAAGTCCTGCAGGTAGTGCCGGCCCGACAACTGCGGCAAGCAGGCCGCGTGCAGCTCGCCCATCAGGCCCTGCTCGCCCACGGGCCGGGCGGTGACGTAGCCCCGGTCCAGATAGCTTTGCACCGCCCAGAGCGGCAAGGCCGCCACGCCGCGGCCGCTGGCCACGAGCTGCAGCATGGCGACGGTGAGTTCCGTGGTGCGCCGGGGCGGGCGGATGCCGGCGGGCTCCAGCACCTGGCGCACGATGTCCAGCATCTCGTCGGGCACCGGGTAGGTGATGAGGGTCTGGTCGGCGAAGTCCTGCGCGGCCAGCCACGGCTTGTCGGCCAACGGGTGCCCGTTGGCCAGCAGCGCGCGGATCTCGAATCCGAACAGCGGGTGGTGGTCGACTCCCGCCTCGTCGCCGTCCACCTCCGACACGATGGCCAGGTCGGCCCGGTCCTGGTGCAGCAAGCCCACCGGATCGGCGTGAAAGCCGCTCACGATGTCCATCTCCACCTCGGGCCAGCGGCTGCGGAAAGCGTCCATCGCGGGCATCAGCCAGTCGAAGCAGGTGTGGCATTCCACGGCGATGCGCAGTTGCCCGGCGGACGCCATGGACAGCCGCGCCACGTCGCGCTCGGCCGCCTCCACCTGGGGCAGCAAGGCGTCGGCCAGCGCCAGCAGCCGCGTGCCGGTGGCGCTGAACTGGGGCGGCACGGACTTGCGCTCGAACAGGGGCGCGTTGTAGCGGTCTTCCAGCAGCTTGATCTGGTGCGACAGGGCCGACTGGGTGAGATTGAGCAGTTGCGCTGCGCGCACCAGGCTGCCGCTGTCGCGCAGGGCGGCCAGGGTGCGCAGGTGGCGGATTTCGAGAATCGACTGGTTCATTAGATATTCTCAAGATGAAGACACAAAACTTTCGTTTGAATAATAAATGCAATCACCGGACCATGGCGGCCTGCCTCAGCGCACCACCCATTCAAAGGAATTTCGACCATGGCCCAATCACCCATCTCCACCCACACCCTCGGCTTTCCGCGCATGGGCGCGCACCGGGAACTCAAGGTCGCCCTCGAAAAGCACTGGCGCGGCGACCTGACGTCCGAGGCGCTGGAGGCCGTGGGCGCCGATCTGCGCGCCCGCCACTGGCAGGCCCAGCGCGACGCGGGCCTGGCCTTCGTCACCGTGGGCGACTTCGCTTACTACGACCATGTGGCCAACCACATCCAGCTGCTGGGCGCCGAGCCCGCGCGCTACGGCTTCCTGCCCAGCCAGCCCGAGCTGGCCCGCTACTTCAAGATGGCCCGCGGCGAATCCACCGCCACCGCGGCCCCCTGCCAGGGCGAGTCGGGCCAGGGCGCCTGCGGCCACGCGCCCGCCACGCCGCACGCCAGCCAATTCGCGCTGGAGATGACGAAATGGTTCGACACCAACTATCACTACCTCGTACCGGAATTCACGCCAGCCACCACCTTCCGATTGGCCAGCGAGCGCCTGTTCGACGAGGTGGCCGAGGCACAAGCCCTGGGACACCCCGTCAAGGCAGTGCTGATCGGGCCCCTGAGCTTTCTGTACCTGGGCAAGGAAAAGGCCGAGGGCTTCGACCGCTTCTCGCTGCTGCAGCCGCTGCTGGACGTGTACGAACAGATCCTCGCGCGGCTCAAGCGCCAGGGCGTGGCCTGGGTGCAGATCGACGAGCCCATCCTGGGCCTGGACCTGCCCGATGCCTGGCGCCACGCATTCGAGCCGGCGTACTGGCAGCTCAACCGCGCCGGCGCCCAGGTGCTGCTGGCCACCTACTTCTCGCCCCTGCAGGAAAACACCCGGCTCGCGTGCCAGCTGCCCGTGGCCGGCCTGCACGTGGACGCCGTGCGGGCGCCGGAGGACCTGGTGGCCGTGACCGACTGGCTGCCCAGCCACAAGCTGCTGTCGGTCGGCATCGTGGACGGCCGCAACATCTGGCGGGCCGACCTGGACGCCGCGCTGGAGCGCCTGGCCGCCATCGCCGCCAAGCACCAGGGGCCGCTGTGGATCGCGCCTTCGTGCTCCCTGCTGCACGTGCCTTTCGGTCTGGCGTCGGAAGACCGGCTCGATGCCGAGGTGAAATCCTGGCTGGCCTTCGCCCTGGAAAAGCTCGGCGAGCTGCAGACCCTGCAGAGCGCCCTCAACGGACAGCCCGATGCGGCGGCACTGGCCACCGCGCGCGCCGCCATCGACAGCCGCCGCGCCAGCCAGCGCGTGCACCGCCCCGATGTGGCCCGGCGCCTGGACGGCGCCCCGGCCGGTGCCGACCAGCGCACCGCGCCCTTCCCTGTCCGGCAGGCCGCGCAGCGCCAGCGGCTGCAACTGCCGCTGCTGCCCACCACGACCATCGGCTCGTTCCCGCAGACCGCCGAGATCCGCGCCGCCCGCGCCGCCTTCAAGCGCGGCCAGCAAGCCCCGGACACCTACCGCGCCGCCATGCAGGCCGAGATCGAACGGGCCGTGCGCACGCAGGAGGCCCTGGGCCTGGACGTGCTGGTGCATGGCGAGGCCGAGCGCAACGACATGGTCGAATACTTCGGCGAACAGCTCGATGGATTCGCCTTCACCGCCAACGGCTGGGTGCAAAGCTACGGATCGCGCTGCGTGAAGCCGCCCATCCTCTTCGGCGACGTCGCCCGCCCCCGGCCGATGACGGTGGACTGGACCGCCTTCGCGCAAAGCCTCACCCCGCGCCCCATGAAGGGCATGCTGACCGGGCCCATCACCATCCTGCAGTGGTCCTTCGTGCGCGACGACCAGCCGCGCAGCCGCACGGCCGAGCAGATCGCCTGGGCGATCCGCGACGAGGTGACCGACCTGGAAGGCGCCGGCATCGGCATCATCCAGATCGACGAGCCCGCCATCCGCGAAGGCCTGCCGCTGCGCCGCGCGGACTGGAAGACCTACCTGCAATGGGCGACCCGGGCGTTTCGCATCAGCGCCTCGGGCGTGCGTTCGACCACGCAGATCCACACCCACATGTGCTACAGCGAGTTCAACGACATCCTGCCCGAGATCGCGGCCATGGATGCCGACGTGATCACCATCGAGACCAGCCGCTCCGACATGGAGCTGCTGCGGGGGTTCGGGGAGTTTCAGTACCCCAACGAGATCGGTCCTGGCGTGTACGACATCCACTCGCCCCGCGTGCCCGGCGTGCAGGAAATGCGGCGGCTTTTGGAGAAGGCCGCGCAGGTCGTTCCGGTGGAAAACCTATGGGTCAACCCCGACTGCGGCCTGAAAACCCGCGGCTGGCCCGAAACCGAAGCCGCACTGCGCAACATGGTGCTGGCCACGCAGGCCCTTCGGGCCGAGTGGAAGGCGCCGGCATCCGCCTCGGTGCAGCCTGCCGAGGGTGCCACGGTCGCGGCCTGAAAGGGCCAGGGGCTCCATCCGGCCATGGCGTGCTGGGTGGAGCCGCAATCCCCGAGGTGGGCAGATCGTCCGGAACGGGGCGATGGTCCGCTGACCGATTCAGGCGCCGGGCCAGCGCGCGCCCGGTGCTTCAGCCCGCGCCGTCCTTGAACGCCTTGGCCGCCTTCTTCCACATCTCCACCTTCGCCTCCGCCAAGGCATTGGCCACTTCGTTGCGCGCGCGGTTCTCGGCGATCCTTTCCCGCACTTCGGTCAGCGCGTTCTCGTTGGCCTGCTGCTGCAACTGCTTGTCGATGAGCGCCTGGGTGGCGGCATCGGGGCCGGAAATCGGCTCAGGCGTCTGCACTTCGACATCGATGGTTTCGGTGATGTCGATGGCTTCGGGAAGGTCTTCTTCGGGCAGCGCGGGTTCAGCCGTGTCTGCCGCACCGGGGGCCGCCGAGCCGGGATGCGCGTGCGCCTCAGGCACGGCGGGCTGATGGACCAAGGGCGCGCCCGGGTCGGCCGACGCTTTGACCGGAGGGTCTTCTGGCGGAGTCGGATCGCCGGGCACGGAATCGTGCTGCGCGCCTGCAGTCTTTGGCGGCGTCGGCGTGGGTGGGGTCGATGGCGCTTCGTTGGAGGCCGCGGCCGGTTCAGAATGCGGTGGGTTCGGAACGGCGGGCGGGTGCGCATCGGCCTTGGCCCTCGCAGGCAATTCGTCTTGCGCGGCGGATGGTTTTTGCTGCGCCACCGATTCCTGGCCGGGTGCGTCGGTCAGTGCCAGCGGTGGATCGAAGGTGGCGCTTTGCGCTGGCACCTCGGCTTTCGCCTCGGACGGTACGGCGGGCCTTTGCTGGTGCGAAACATGCACCTGCGGCGGCGTTTCGCCAGAAGACGCCTTCTTTTCGGGTACGTCGGTCTTGGCTTTCGCGGGCTCGGCCGGCCCCTCCTCGTGCGGGGCCTGGGTCAGCGCCAATTCGTGCCCCTGCGGTGTGTCCGGCGGGGCCGCCGCCGCGTCCTCTCCCGAAGTCGCTGCGGCCTGTGCAGGCTCCTCCTGGTGCGGAACGTCGGCCAGCGCCAGGGGCTCGCCAGCAAGCGGCTTCGGCGGGGGCGCGTCGGCCTGGGATGCGGGCGGCTCAGCCGGGCTCTCCCAATGCGAGAAATTCGTCAGGGCCAGTTGCTGGCCGTAAGGCAGATCCGACGAAGCATCCGCTGCCGAGGGCAACTCGTCCCTGTCCGCCCGGTCAGGCACATCCATCAATGCCAGGGGCTCTGCCGATGACGGGTGCGCAGACGCCTGCGATGCGCCATGCGAATGCCCTGCGGGCCCGGGCAGTGCGCCGGAGGAAAGCAGGCCCGACCCGCCGCGATGGGAGAACATGCCCGACGGATGCGGCAGCCCCGAAGCCTTCGAGGCAGGGCCATGGTGGCGCGCCGCGGGCGCTGGCAAGGCCTTGCGCGGTGCCATGCCGACCGGGCCGCTGTCCCCACCCCGCGCTTTCAAACCCGCGGGGCTATTGAAGGTCTCGGAGCGGGACCGCTTGGCAGCGGGCGCCTGCGCTGGGGTCGAATCCACCGATTCACGACTGCGCTTCAGTGAAATGCTGGGAGTGGAAATGCCGGTCGGGGGGCTTTGCAAGCTCATGGAGGACCTTGGGGAATTGCGGTGTTCGTGACAGTGTGACGACCCGCCCCCTTTCAACCGGGCCCTGGCGCGAAGCCGGTCCCTGTCCATGCGAAGCAAAAACCGCCTCCCACGCAGTGCGTCGGAATTCCCTGACGCCGCCGCAGGCCCGCCGCCTGCGAACCAGAACAGGTCTGACTTCAACAATGCACCCATTGCATCCACCACACAGAAGGAAACAACATGTCGCTCTCGCTGATTCTGCTTATCGTGCTGATCTTGATCCTGGTCGGCGCCCTGCCTACCTGGGGCCACAGCCGCTCGTGGGGATACGGTCCCAGCGGCGGTATCGGATTGGTGGTGGTGATCCTGCTGGTCCTGCTGCTGATGGGCCGGATATAAGCCCCATCGACGCCGTGCTACCGCGGTGTCGATTTTTCAAAAAGGCGGCCTACCAGGGCCGCTTTTTTTCGTCTGGTCGGCCTACGAGACACCCCAGAAAAATGCCAAAGCCAACAACCCATAAAACGAGAGACCGACGATTCCCAATCCGGCAATCGTAAAGACGCGTTGCCCGTCTCGTTTGAACGACAGGGCGCCCGAAGGGCCATGAATGCGGCTTTCTTTGGCTTGCATTCGCTCTCCGCGCCAACGGCCTCCACTGGCGAAGCCGATCACCAGCCGGCCTGTGAACACGAAGAGGAGTTCGAAGACCGACCAAAGCAAAAAACCAATCAGATCACCCAAGAGCGAAGTCCTAACGCGGAAGCCAGCAAGGATGCTGAGTATGCAGGCGCCTCGATTCGGGCCTGAGCCAGCAAATGTTCGCCAGTGTGGCCCTTTGCCGATGGCCCCCGTGGCTCTCAACACCGATCACGCAGGCCGCTTCTCTGCCGCGATGAACGCCATCGAGAATTGGGCGAACTCCTTGCCGTCCACCACCCCGTTGGCATTGCCACCCTGATCCATCAACTGCAGGATGGCCTGCGACAGTTCGCTGTTGGCGGTCTTGGCGCCGGAGGTGTCTCCCAGGCCCTTCATGAATTCTTCCTGGGAGATCTTGCCGTCGTGGTTGGCATCGAACCCCGCCGTCAGCTGCTCTTTCTGCGCCTGGGTCGCGCCGAACTGGGTGAGCAGCTCTCCAAAACTCTCCGCGGAGACCGAACCGCCCTGCGACGACGCGAGGGAGGACCGCGCCGCGACGCCCCGGGCGGATGCGGCCGCGCTCTGGCCCGCGACACCGGACAGCGCCTCGGCTTCTTTGCTCAAGGTGATCTGCGTAGAGGGCTCGGCGCGCGAAGCGCCGCTGCCTCGCTCGGAAGCCGAGGGTTTCGCCGCCCCGGAGGACGACGCGTTGAACAGCAGGGATGCGACCGATGCAAGGCCGGAAATAAGGGGTGTCATCGCCAAAGTACTCCTGTCGGTGGCGAAGCAGTCCACACAAGAAAACGCCCTTCGCCCGGCCCATGCAGGGTAGGCCCTGGCGAAAATTCCAATGCGGCGAAAAAGCCCCGATCTCCAGGCCATTAACTTCCCATGGACTGTTCAGGACCGGGCCCCGCCTGGACCCCTCGGGGGCCCAGCCCAGAAGCGGGGCATGACGGAGCCTGAACGATCCGAAAATCACACCCGCTCAGGCGACACGCGGGCTCCCAGTGCTCCGGTCGGAGCATTGCCCGGCAGCGAAGCGCGCGCGCCCAGCGGCCGGCGCCGCACGAACTGATACGCCAGCGCCAGCAGCACGAACCAGGCGGGCGTGGCCAGCAGGGCCTGGCGCGTATCAGCCTCGAACGACAACAGCACCACGATGCCGGCGAAGAACGCCAGGCACACGCCGCACATCCAGGCGCCGCCCGGCATCTTGTACAGCGAGGCCGCATGCAGCTTCGGCCGCTGGCGGCGGTAGGCGATATAGGACAGCAGGATCATCGACCAGACGAACATGTAGAGGATGGCCGAGACGGTGGTCACCAGCGTGAAGGCCTCCACCAGGTCCGGAATCACCCACATGAGAAAAGCGCCGGCCAGCAGGCAGGTGCACGAAAACAGCAGTCCGCTCGAAGGCACGCCGCGGCGCGACAGCTTCGCGAAGCGCCCTGGCGCCACGCCTTTCTCGGCCAGGCCGAACAGCATGCGACTGGTGGAAAACACCCCGCTGTTGGCCGACGAGGCCGCCGAGGTCAGCACCACGAAATTGATCACGCTGGCCGCCGCGGGGAGCCCGGCCAGCACGAACAGCTCGACGAACGGGCTCTTGCCGGGCACCACCTCGCGCCACGGGGTGACGGCCATGATGGCCACCAGCGAGAACACATAGAACACGATGATGCGCAGCGGGATGGAGTTGATCGCGCGCGGCAGCGTGCGCTCCGGGTCCTTGGCCTCTGCGGCGGTCGTACCGACCAGCTCGATGCCCGCGAAGGCGAACACCGCGATCTGGAAGCCCGCAAAGAACCCCATCCAACCGTGCGGGAACATGCCGCCGTCGTTCCACAGGTTGGCCACGCTCGCCGTGCGGCCCGAGGGCGAGACGAAATGGGCGTAGACCATATAGAACCCCGTCGCCACCAGCGCCATGATGGCCACGATCTTGATCATGGCGAACCAGAATTCGATCTCGCCGAAGAGCTTCACCGTGAGCAGATTGAGCGACAGCAGCAGCCCCACGCAGGCCAGCGCCGGCGCCCACTGCGGCAGGTGGGGGAACCAGAACTGCGAGTAGGCCGAGATGGCGATCACGTCGGCGATGCCCGTGATGATCCAGCAGAACCAGTAAGACCAGCCGGTGAAGAACCCGGCCCAGGGGCCGAGCAGATCGGCCGCGAAATCGATGAAGGATTTGTACTGCAGGTTGGACAGCAGCAGCTCGCCCATGGCCCGCATCACGAAAAACAGAATGCAGCCGATCATCATGTAGACGAACACGATCGACGGCCCCGCCAAGCTGATCGTCTTGCCAGAGCCCATGAAGAGGCCGGTGCCGATGGCCCCGCCGATGGCAATGAGCTGGATGTGCCGGTTGGACAGGCTGCGCTGCAGATGGCCGCTGTCGTGCCGGCCCGGAATGTCGGGCGAAACCTGGGTTGCCATGGAAAAACCTCCTGATTGATGTTGTTTCCTCGGCGCGAAGGGCATTCGGGGCGGTCACTGCCGTGCCTGGATGGGCCGCGATCCGGGCTTTTCTCCCAAGACGCAAGGCGCAGTGCGCCTGACTGGCCCGGCCCAGGGTATTCCCTCCCTGACCGATGGAAGGGCGGGAGGATAAATCAGTCACGCCCCAAATGGGTGCAGCGCTGCATCCAAAGGTTGGCGGGTCGGGTCGGCCACCCACCTGTTCGGCCACACGATGAGCCGGGCAGCGGCTCCGCAACGGGGACCCGCCATGTCGTGGTGTATCAAGAGCGCGGATCGTTCGACAGCTCGGAATGATTATTCCGATTCAAATCCGGATTTTTTTGAAAAATCGATTATCGAAACAGGCTAGATCGATTATTGGGAGGGCCGACTTTTTCCAAGGCGAATGCGGTTGAATCGTCGCGCCGTCAACATCCACGATAGACGCGACGGAATCTGCTCAGACATCCCGATGGATAAAAACGGCTGCGCCAATCGCGAGCTTGCCGTTGGGCACAACAGCACGCGCTGAAAGTCGAAATCGGCGCGGCCATGGAAGACCGGACCGACCGCCACCGAGGCGGTCGATCCGCTGGCGTTATCTGCTGCAGGTGCCTGCCGTCGCCATTTCGAGCTTCGCCACGGCGGCCTTGCCTTCTGCCTCAGGGATCAGCTCAACGTCGGAGCCGCCGATGAACGCGCCGATCTTCATGTACTGCCGGACGAAGTAGTTTTTGCCTTTCTCGAACATCACCTTCAGTTCGTTGGGCGAGAACTCGGAATCGGTGGCAATCACGTGCTCCTGCCCACCGGTGACTTCTGTGTGAAAGAACACATCAGGGCCCGATTCCCCCAGGCATTTTCCGTCCACCCAGATATTTCTCTTGATCGCCTTGCCCACGAAACTGTCGCGATAGACATAAAGCCCCGAATGGCCTTCGCTGGGTTGCGCAAATTCCTTGGCCTTCGCCGAAGCCTCCTTGCTTTCCATCTTCACGGAAGCGCATCCGGTGAACAGCGCGGACATCAAAACAATCAAAGCAATCTTCTTCATGGGTCTCTCATCAGGAATATTCGCATGGCATGTCCTCGGGCATGCAAAAAAATCAAACCACTCCCGTGGCTCCGAGGCGGCGAGATCATACATTCAGTTACGTTCGTATTATTCCGACGCATCCGGCGCGTGAATGATTTTTAGCGTCTTGTCGGAAGACACCTCCTTCAGCCAGGTCCAGACCGCCTGGATGCGCGCCTGGTGCTTGGCCTCGGCGGGCATGCTCATCCAGAAGGTCCGCGTGAACCGGGCTTCTTCGGGCAGCACCCGGGCCAGCACCGGATCGCGGTCGGCCAGAAAGGCCGGGAGCACGGCCAGCCCCGCGCCGGCGCGCACCGCTTCGTACTGCGCCGTGATGCTGGTGCTTCGAAACGCGAAACGCGCTGGCCGGTGCAATGCGTCCAGAAACTGCAGTTCCTTGGTGAAGAGCAAATCGTCCACATAGCTCACGAAGGCATGGTGGCGCAGATCGTCCCGGGTCGAGACCAGCGGGCGACGGGCCAGGTACTCGCGCTGGCCGTACAGGTGCAACGTGTAGTCCGCCAGCTTGGCGACGATGACCGATCCCCGCGCGGGGCGCTCCAGCGAGATGACGATGTCCGCCTCGCGCCGGGACAGGTGCAGCATGCGCGGCAAAGCCAGCAGGTCAATGGTGAGGCCGGGGTTCTTCTGCGTGAGCCGTGACAGGTGCGGCGCGAGGATGAGCGTGCCGAAGCCTTCCGTCGCGCCCACGCGCACCACCCCGGACAGGCCCGCCGCCGCATTCGCCGGGGCCGCGCGCTCCAGGCCGAGCACCGCGGTTTCCATGGCCTCGACGGCGGGCAGCAGTTGCCGGCCCGCCTCCGTCAGGCGGTGCCCGCCGGCCTCGCGTGCGAACAGCGGTGCGCCCATCTGCTTTTCCAGCGACTGGATGCGGCGGGCCACCGTGGTGTGCTCCACACCCGTGCGGCGTGCCGCGCCAGCCAGGGTGCCGGAGCGCGCCAGCTCCAGAAAGTAGCGCAGGTTGTCCCATTCCATTCGTGTGAGGCCCTCTCATCCATGTGTTCTTCGTGGTACGCGTGCTGGCCGGCCAGCCGCAGCCTGTGCAAATTTGCAAACCTAAGGTGCATGCATGCGCCTTGTGCTGGCAATTTCGCACAGCTAGGATGCGCAGGCCACCGGGATTTGCCCGCGGTTGCGGCCCGGGCGGCCTGCCCGGCCGCCAGCCCCGGCATGGCAAATGCCATTGTCCCGGCCCCGCATGACAGACACACACAGGAGACAAGACACCATGGACGCATCCATCACCGCTCAAAAGGCCCCACAGGCCGCCCTGGCCCCCACCGTCAAGCTGCTGATCGGCGGCCAGTTCGTCGAGTCCCAAACCACCCAGTGGCGCAACGTAGTGAACCCCGCCACGCAGGAAGTGCTGGCGCGCGTGCCCTTCGCCACGCCAGAGGAGATCAACGCCGCCGTCGCCTCGGGCAAGGAAGCCTTCAAGACCTGGAAGAAAACGGCCATCGGCGCCCGGGCGCGCATCTTCCTCAAATACCAGCAGCTGATCCGCGAGAACATGGCCGAACTGGCCGCGATCCTGACGGCCGAGCAAGGCAAGACGCTGCCCGATGCCGAGGGCGACGTGTTCCGCGGCCTGGAGGTGGTGGAACACGCCAGCGCCATCGGCAACCTGCAGCTGGGCGAGTTGGCCAACAACGTGGCCGGCGGCGTGGATACCTATACGCTGATGCAGCCGCTGGGCGTGTGCGCGGGCATCACGCCGTTCAACTTCCCGGCCATGATCCCCCTGTGGATGTTCCCCATGGCCATCGCCACGGGCAACACCTTCGTGCTCAAGCCCTCCGAGCAGGACCCCATGGTGACCATGCGCCTGTGCGAGCTGGCGCTGGAGGCCGGCGTGCCCCCGGGCGTGCTGAACGTGGTGCACGGCGGCGAGGACGCGGTGAACGCCATCTGCGACCACCCGGACATCAAGGCGATCAGCTTCGTGGGCAGCACCAAGGTGGGCACCCACGTGTACAACCGCGCCAGCCTGAACGGCAAGCGCGTGCAATGCATGATGGGCGCGAAGAACCACGCCATCGTCATGCCAGACGCCAACAAGGAGCAGACGCTCAACGCCCTGGCGGGCGCCGCCTTCGGCGCCGCGGGCCAGCGCTGCATGGCGCTGTCGGTGGTGGTGCTGGTGGGCGAGGCCCAGCAGTGGATTCCCGACCTCGTCGCCAAGGCCAAGACGCTCAAGGTGAGCGGCGGCACCGACAAGGGCACCGACGTCGGCCCGTTGGTCTCGTGCGCAGCGAAGGACCGGGTGGAAAGCCTGATCGAGCGCGGCATCGCCGATGGCGCCACGCTGGAACTGGACGGCCGCAAGCCGCAGGTGGCGGGCTACGAAAAGGGCAACTTCGTCGGCCCCACGGTGTTCAGCGGCGTGAAGCCCGGCATGTCCATCTACGACCAGGAAGTCTTCGGCCCGGTGCTGTGCCTGGGCGCGGCGGCCGACATCGACGAAGCGATCGCCTTCATCAACGACAACCCGAACGGCAACGGCACGGCCATCTTCACGCAGTCGGGCGCGGCAGCCCGCAAGTTCCAGGAAGAGATCGACGTGGGCCAGGTGGGCATCAACGTGCCGATTCCCGTGCCCGTGCCGCTGTTCTCGTTCTCGGGCTCGCGCGCCTCCAAACTGGGCGACCTGGGGCCGTATGGCAAGCAGGTCGTGCTGTTCTACACGCAGACCAAGACGGTCACGGCGCGCTGGTTCGACGACAGCACCATCTCGCACGGCGTGAACACCACCATCAGCCTGAAGTAGCCCGCTGGCGCGGGAGCGGCCGGCCGGGGCCGCGCGGTGCTACAACGCCAAGGATGCACATTCTCAAGATCACGACGAAACGGTGGGCGGCGCTTGCCTGGGGTGGCGGCGCGGCCTGCGCCCTGCTGTTCAGCGCGGGGGCCCACGCTCAGGCGGGCGCACCCTGCCGGCCGGAGGGCACGGTGGCCGAGACCAATGCCTGCGCGGTGCAAACCTACCAGCAGGCGGACACGGCCATTGCCATTCTCTACAGCGACGTGATGCGCGCGCTGTCGGCCCACGAGCGGCCGCAGCTGCGGCAGGAGCAGACCGCCTGGCAGCGCCAGCGCACCATGCTGTGCAAGCAGGGCACCCAGTCCACCGAGGGCCTGCCGGAGTGGCCGCGCCTGTACCACGCCTGCCTGACCGCCGAGACCGAGGCGCGCCGCCAGGGATTGATGCGCTGGCTGACGCTGGACCATCCCTCCGCCAAGCCGTGACGCATCCGCCACCGTCCACACCGCCCCGCCCCGCCCGCAACGAGACAAAGCAGAACAACGAACGACCGCCAGCGAGACCCGACCCATGGACTTTGAACTGACCGAAGAACAGCGCGCCTTCGCCGAGACGGCGCGCGACTTCGCGCGCGCCGAACTGGCGCCGCACGCGGCCCGCTGGGACGCCGAGGGCACCTTCCCGCGCGAGGCGATCGCCGCGGCCGGCGCCCTGGGCTTTTGCGGCCTGTACGCCCCCGAGAACGCGGGCGGCCTGGCCCTGCCGCGGCTCGACGCCACCCTGGTGTTCGAGGAAATGGCGGCGGTGGACCCCTCCACCACCGCTTTCATCACCATCCACAACATGGCCACCTGGATGCTCGGCACCTGGGCGACCGACGCCGTTCGCGACCGCTGGGGCCCCCTGCTGGCCAGCGGCGAGAAGCTCGCCTCGTACTGCCTGACCGAGCCCGGCGCGGGTTCGGACGCGGCCTCGCTCAAGACCCGGGCGGAGTTGGCAGGCGCCGAATACGTCATCAACGGCGCCAAGGCGTTCATCAGCGGCGCGGGCAGCACCGACGTGCTGGTGCTGATGGCCCGCACCGGCGACGCCGCATCGGGCGCGGCGGGCATCAGCGCCTTCGCGGTGCCGGCCGATGCGCCGGGCATCCAGTACGGCAAGAAGGAAGAAAAGATGGGCTGGAACAGCCAGCCCACCCGCACCATCAGCTTCGACAACGTGCGCATTCCGGCCGACCACCTGCTGGGGCGCGAGGGCGAGGGCTTCAAGATCGCCATGAAGGGCCTGGACGGCGGGCGCATCAACATCGCCACCTGCTCGGTGGGCGCGGCGCAGGGCGCGCTGGCCCAGGCGCAGCAGTACATGCACGACCGCAAGCAGTTCGGCAAGCCCATCGCGAGCTTCCAGGCGCTGCAGTTCAAGCTGGCCGACATGGCGACCGAACTGGTGGCCGCGCGCCAGATGGTGCGGCTGGCGGCCTCCAAGCTGGATGCGGGCGCACGCGATGCCAGCACCTATTGCGCCATGGCCAAGCGCTTTGCGACCGATGCGGGCTTCAACGTGTGCAACGAGGCGCTGCAGCTGCACGGCGGCTACGGCTACATCCGCGAGTACCCGCTGGAGCGCCTGATGCGCGACGCGCGCGTGCACCAGATCCTGGAGGGCACGAACGAGATCATGCGGGTCATCATCGCCCGCCGCATGCTGGAGGGCGACGCGCCCGACGCCATCCGCTGACCGCATTCACTACCAATTTCATAGCAGCATGCCCTATTACTTATAGTGCCAGAGGCCTGTTTCATTCAAAACCAAAGGAGACACTTCCATGAAGATCGCATTCATCGGCCTGGGCAACATGGGCGGCCCCATGGCGCTGAACCTGCACAAGGCGGGGCATGAGGTCCGCGCCTTCGACCTGTCCCAGCCCGCGCGCGACAAGCTGGCCGAAGGCGGCGTGGCCATTGCGGCCGATGCGGCGGCCGCCGTGCAGGGCGCCGAGGTGCTCATCAGCATGCTGCCCGCCAGCCAGCACGTGGAATCGCTGTACCTGGGCAACGGGCAGCAGCCCGGCCTGCTGCCGCTGCTGGCCGCCGGCACGCTGGTGATCGACTGCTCCACCATCGCCGCCGCCACCTCGCGCAAGGTGGCCGAAGCCGCGCAGGCGCGCGGCCTGGCGTTCATCGACGCGCCCGTCTCGGGCGGCACCGGCGGCGCCGTGGCCGGCACGCTGACCTTCATGGTGGGGGGCGATGCCGCCGACCTGGAGCGCGCCCGCCCCATCCTGGAAAAGATGGGCGCCAACCTGTTCCATGCCGGCGCCGTGGGCGCGGGTCAGACGGCCAAGATCTGCAACAACATGCTGCTGGGCATCCTGATGGCGGGTACCAGCGAGGCCATCGCCCTGGGCGTGGCCAACGGGCTGGACCCGAAGGTGCTGTCCGAGATCATGCGCCGCAGCTCGGGGGGCAACTGGGCCCTGGAAAAGTACAACCCCTACCCCGGCGTGATGGAAGCGGCCCCCGCCAGCAAGGGCTACGCGGGCGGCTTCGGCACCGACCTGATGCTCAAGGACCTGGGCCTGGCGCAGGAGAACGCCATGGCCGTGAAGGCCGCCACGCCGCTGGGCGGGCTGGCGCGCAGCCTGTATGCGGCGCACAGCCTGGCCGGCCAGGGGGCGCTGGATTTCTCCAGCATCATCCAGGCGGTGCAAAAGAAGGGCTGACCCGCGGCGGGGCAGCGCCCAGCCCCCCGGGCCTACCCTCAGTTGCGTGGCCGCAGCACCATGCGGTCGCGCCCGATCTCCACGTCGAAGTGCTGCAGGAAGTTCTGGCCCAGCAGCGCGTCCTCGTCGTCGTCGCCCGTGTACCCCGTGCCCACGCGCAGGCCGGAAACCGCCAGCGAGCGCACGGTGACCGAATCGGCCACCACCACGCGGCCCTGGCGCGTGCCGTTGGCGGTGCGGAACTGCGTCACTTCCCCGCCCGTGAGGCTGGCCTTGCGCGCGAGCGCATCGGTCACGCCCACCAGGCTGGCACCGGTGTCCACCATGAACATCACGGGCTGGCCGTTCACCGTGCCGGCCACGCGAAAGTGCCCGTCGCGGTGCCGGGGGATCACCAGGGCGCCCTCCGCCGTCACGCTGGCGCCGCGCGGCTTGAGGTAGTGGTCCATGGCCACGTAAAGCACGCCCATCAATGCGAGCCAAAAGGCCAGGATGCCCCACATGCCCCTGCGGGCGAGCGCGCGCGTGCGGCGCTCGCCGGGCACGTGTGCGTCTTCCACGTCGCCACCGCCCCGCGAGCCCAAGCGCTGGCGGTCTTCGCCATCCGATGCCATTCGCTGCCCTCCGGTAATGTGCTTGGGGCGAGTATGGCCCAGGCACCGCATGCTGCCGCGCCGCGCCAGGCGCATCGCCGCCGTTGTCCTACGCCTTGCGGGCCCGCATGCGGTCATCCTCGGGCCTTCGCCCGCGGCGCCGCCAGGGCACCGCGCGACCACGGTTGCAGCCACTGATCCACCCTTGGCGCCAGGGCCGCGCAACGCATCACACGACACCCGTCCCTGCCGCCTCCTTCACCATTCTTTTCGTCGATCCCGACGCACCCTTCCCAGGAGAATTCCATGGCCCCTCTTCCTTCCAGCCCATCCCGCACTTCATTCCAACGCCGCGGCACCCTCGCTGCCAGCACCGCCGCCGTGGCGGCCGCCCTGTTCCTGGCGGGCTGCGCCGGCAGCGCCTCGGACAACTCCCGCTCCGCCGTCGCCAAGACCCCTGTGCCGGGCCTGGAACGCGCCACCGCCACCGCACGCCTGGTCACGCCCGAAGGCGCGCCGGCCGGCAATGCCGTCCTGACCGAAACCGCCGCGGGCGTGGAAGTGGCCATCCAGGTGCAGGGCCTGTCGCCGGGCAAGCACGGCTTTCACATCCATGCCAATGGCGCCTGCTCGCCCGGACCGGACGCCACCACCGGCCAGACCATCGCGTTCGGCGGTGCCGGCGGCCACTTCGATCCCGGCATGGCCAAGAAGCACGGCCATCCCGGCCAGCCCTCGCACGAGGCCCATGCGGGCGAGCTGCCCAACATCACCGTGGGCGACGACGGCCGGGGCAGCGTGCGTTTCGTGAACGCCAACGTCTCGCTCACGCCGGGCAAGACCTCGGTGGTGGGCCGCTCACTGGTCGTGCACGAAAAGGAAGACGACTACACCACCAACCCTGCCGGCAATTCCGGTGGCCGGCTGCTGTGCGGCCTGATCCAGCCCGCACCGGCCAGCACCGTGGTGGGCGACAAGGCCGCCGCCCCCTCCCTGCTGGTCCGTTGATGCGCCGCGCGCGGCGCGCGGTGCCCCAGGCCGCTTTGTGGTGCTGCGCGCTGGCATCTGCCGGGTTCGCACGGGCCCAAAACCTTCCTCCGCAGGCCCCGCCAACGGCCACGCTCCCGGCGGTGCAGGTGCCCGGCCAGGCCGAGGCGCAGCGCCGCTTCGATGCCGCGGCCAGCCACACCAGCGTGGCGGTCGATGCGTTCTCCACCCCCAGCCCGCTGGTGAACCTGTCCGAGTTGCTCGCGGCCCAGGCGGGCGTGGTGGCGCTGGACCGGCAGAACTACGCGCAGGACCTGCAGATCGCGGTGCGCGGCTTCGGTGCGCGCTCCACCTTCGGCGTGCGCGGGGTGCGCATCCTGGTGGACGGCATTCCGGCCACCATGCCGGACGGCCAGGGCCAGGCGGCCACCGCACAGTTGCAGTCGGCCTCGCAGGTCGAGGTGCTGCGCGGGCCGCTGGCCCAGCTCTATGGCAATGCGGCGGGCGGCGTGCTGCAGGTCACCACGCGGGAGCCGCGCGAAGGCGGCGGCGCCGGCGCGTCGGTGGCGGCGGGCTCGTTCGGGCAGCGGCTGGTGGATGCGTCGCTCGACTTCGGCGACCGCACGCTCGGCGGGCTGGTCGACGTGTCGCACTTCGAGACCGACGGATCGCGCGACCACAGCGCGGCGCGGCGCACGCACCTCAATGGCAAGCTGGTGGCCCGGCCCGATGCCGACACCCGGATCACCGCGTTGCTCAATCTCTACGACCAGCCCCTGGCGCAGGACCCGCTGGGCCTGACCCGGGCGCAGTTCGAGGCCAATCCGCGTCAGGCACCAGCGGTGGCGACGGACTTCGGCACGCGCAAATCCGTGGCGCAAAACCAGTTCGGAGTGGTGCTGGAGCGGCAACTGGGCGCGGCCGACAGCGTTCGGGTGCGCGCCTATGGCGGCACGCGCACGCTCACGCAATTTCTGTCGTTCAGCGGCGCCGCGGCCAGCAGCGCAGGCGGCGTCGTGGACCTGGACCGCGACTACTACGGCCTGGGCATGGCCTGGACGCACACCGTGCGCCGC
Organism: Acidovorax sp. SUPP1855; assembly: GCF_030158955.1. Lineage (NCBI taxonomy): Bacteria > Pseudomonadati > Pseudomonadota > Betaproteobacteria > Burkholderiales > Comamonadaceae > Acidovorax > Acidovorax sp. SUPP1855. Next base: position 96,066 of record NZ_BQXI01000009.1, read on the forward strand.
GCCTCCGGTCTGCCCCTGACCTGGACGCTGGGGCTGGACGCGGACCGCCTGTCCGAGCACCGCCAGGGCCTGGTCAACAACAACGGCACGCCCGGCGCGCTGCGGCGCGACGAGCAGGACCGCGCGGGCAACACCGATTGGTTCGCCCAGGTGGACGCCTGGCTCACACCCACCTGGCGCGCCGTGGCCGGGGTGCGTGCCAGCCGCGTGCGCGCGAGCGTCAACGACCGCTTCATCACCGCCGCCAACCCCGACGACAGCGGCCAGCGCACCTGGCGCCAGACCAGTCCCGTGCTGGGCCTGGTGTGGAGCGCCACCGACCAGCTCAACCTGTACGCCAACATCGGCCGCGGCTTCGAGACGCCCACCCTGGCCGAGATGGCCTACAGCACAGGCAACACCGGCCCCAACTACGGCCTGAACGCCTCGCGCAGCCGGCAGATGGAGGTCGGCGCCAAATGGCAGGGTGCGGTGCACCGCATCGACGCGGCCTGGTTCGACGCGCAAAGCCGGGGCGAGATCGTGCCGGCGGCCACCGTGAACGGCCGCACCGTGTACCAGAACGCAGACCGGGTGCGCCGGCGCGGGCTGGAGCTGGCCTGGAGCGCCCAGTCCGGCGCCTTCAGGCCGCGCGTTGCCTACACCTACCTTGATGCGTTCTTCGACAGCCCCTACGCCGTGGCGGGCGGCGCCACCGTGCCCTCGGGCAACCGGCTGCCGGGCACGGCGCGCCAGACCGTGCAACTGGCGCTGGACCACGCCCTTTCGCCCGCATGGCAATGGGGCGCGACGCTGGACGTGTCCGGCAAGGTGTACGCCAACGATGTGAACACCGAGGCCGCCGAAGGCTTTGCCGTGGCCGGCCTGCGGGCGGGCTATGCCTTTCGCACCGGGGACACCCGCTGGCAGGCCTGGGCGCGGCTCGATAACCTGTTCGACCGCCGCTACGCGGGCTCGCTCATCGTGAACGACGGCAACGGGCGCTTCTTCGAGCCCGCGGCGGGACGGCGCATCATGGTGGGGCTGCGCGCGCAGTTCCTGTAGCCGCCCTGCCCGGGGCGCAGGGCCCGGATCGGCTCAGCCGCCCTCGCACACCAGTCGCTGCTCTCCCAGGCCCGTGGCCCCCAGCCGCATCACGTCGCCCGGCCGCAGAAAGCGCGGTGCGGGCTTCTTGCCCAGCCCCACGCCCGCCGGCGTGCCGGTGAGCACGATGTCGCCCGGCTCCAGCGTCATGAACTGGCTGATGTACGACAGCACCCGGGGCACCCCGAAGATGAAGTTGCGCGTGTTCCCGTCCTGCATGCGCTCGCCGTTCACCTCCAGCCACAGGCCGATGGCGTGCGGGTCGGGCACCTCGTCGGCCGTGACCAGCCAGGGTCCGATGGGCGCGAAGGTGTCGTAGGCCTTGCCCTTGTCCCACTGACCGCCGCGCTCCATCTGGTAGCTGCGCTCCGATACGTCGTTGGCCAGCACGTAGCCCGCCACGTGCTGCAGCGCCGCGTCTTCGGCCACATGCTGCGCGCGCGTGCCGATCACGATGCCCAGCTCCACCTCCCAGTCGGCCTTAAGCGCGCCGGGCGGGATGCGCACCGGGTCCGTGGGCCCGCTCAGCGCGGTGGTGGCTTTCATGAACAGCACGGGCTCGGCCGGCGCGGCCAGGCCCGCTTCGGCCGCATGGTCGGCGTAGTTGAGCCCCACGCAAACGATCTTGCCCACGCCCGCCACCGGGCAGCCCAGGCGCTCCGATTCGGGCACCACGGGCAGGCGCGACGGGTCCAGCGCCGCGAGGGCGGCCAGGGTGCGGGGCGACAGCTGGGCGGGGCCGATGTCGGGCAGCAGCATGGACAGGTCCCTAACAATGCCTTGCGCATCGACGAGCCCGGCGCGCTCCGCGCCCGGCTGGCCATATCGGATCAGTTTCAAGGTGTCTCCTACCGGTGGAAGTTTCCAGACGCGGAAGCGGGCGACGGGCGCCCGTCCGAAGCATCACGACCAGTAGTCGATCTCGTCCAGGCTGCGGGCGAACGCCTGCAGGTCCGGGACCTGCGGATACTCCACGTAGTAGAGGTACTCGTAGACCACCGCCTGCTGCGCGAGATCGATCCAGCGGCCGCGCTGCGTCGTATCGTAAAGCGTCTGGAGCTTCTCGAGGTCGAAGGCCTCCTTGCCGCTCGATGCGGCCTGTGCCTTGGCGTCCTGCAGCCGCGCCGTCCGCTGCTGCTGCGCGCGCTCCCTGAGCTGCCGATGAAAAGCCAGGGCGGCTTCGCCTTTGAGTTGGGTCATCTTCAATCTTGTCCATTCAGCGTGCAGTGGATTCCCAGCGCCTGGGACCACGACAGGCCGGCATATTTCTGCAAGGCTTCGCGAGCGGTCTCGGCGATGGCGGCGGGCATGGCGTGCGTCAGCTGCCTGATGGTCCCGTCGTCGATCACCTGTTCGCCCATGTCGCTGGCGGGCAAGTCGGAGAGCGCCACGATCTCGGCGTATTGGTCCGCGTCGTGGATCGTCAGCTCCCCGTTCGAAACGGTCGCGACAGGCGCCTTCTCTCCCGTCGCCAACGTGCCCATCAGGTGGTAGGTGCCGATCTGCGGCTTCGCCAGGAACTGATCGATGACGTCCAGGCGATTGCCGCGAATGGCGCAGTAGCCGGCGGCGACGGCGGCATAGGGCGGACGCGGATCGTCCCCGTCGGGATCCCTTTGCAGGACACCGAGCAGCGAACGCTCCAGCGGCATGTCGATGTCGTACATCTCGACCTGGCGGCCGGTGTTCTCGGACAGTGCGATGTAGCGGGCGACTTCGTGCGCGCCGCCCAACCGTTTGTCGACCAGCATGCTGGCCGGCTTTCCGCTCGCCGTCTTCCCTGTGGCGATCTGGCGCTCCAGCCGGTCGGCGAGCACACACGACTCCGCGTGCACGTTGGCCGGGGTCAGCCGGGCCTGGCCGGGCACCTTCCTGAGCCGCGACTTGAACGCGTCCGGATTGATGCTGCCCCCGCCGCTTTCCTGCAGGGCGTCGGCCAGGGCCGGCACGGCCGATCGGGCCAGCCGGGTCTTTCCGGCAGCCGTATTGCCGCGCAAGGCGAACAGTGTCGGATCGCAGCCCGACCGCTCCACGCATTCCGCGAAGACAGAGGCCTTGCGAAAGGAGTCATCGATCAGCGCATCGTGCAGCTTGCGGCGCTCGGGCTGCCAGTGGGCCGGATCGGCCAGGTAGGCCCATCGCCCGGGCCCGACGGGCGGCAGCGTGCCGACCGCGAACATCTCCACGGAGCCGTTGGCGTATGCGCCATTGGAGGCCGCGGAATGGGTGGTTCGCCTGGCAGACAGGCTTCGCAGTGCCGAGGCCGCGGAACGGACCGGGGACAGGGCCCCGTGGCCTGCGCTGCGAGGGGCTGCCTTCAATTCAGGGGAGCCGCTCTGCGATTTCAGCGTGGAGCCCGCCGGCAGCGGGGGCCCCGATGTCAGTCTGGCGAGGGGATGGCGCGGCACGCGCGCCCGAGCGGCAAGGCGATGAATCATAGGCCCGGCAAGTTAGCGGCAGCCACTCGGCGGTGCCATCCCACGCGCGAAGATCAGGCAGGTTCCGCGAACCCCTGCCCGCCCTCACAGCGCGGGGCCAGGGTGCCACACCAAACTTCGCTCATCGCCAGGGCGGGCATCCGCCATGCGCCGTAATATCGGCCCGAACCACCACCCGCTCCCGGCTCCTTTCCGCCCCGAATCCGCCATGCCCCGTTCACCCGCACCCCCGGCCCCCGCCACGCTGCCGCCTGCAGCGGCCGACCGGCTCCGCCCGGCCCATCTGGCCGACCTGTTCTGGTCGTTCACCCTCCTGGCGCTGCAGGGCTTCGGTGGCGTGCTGGCCGTGGTGCAGCGCGAGCTGGTGGACCGCAAGGGTTGGCTCACCAATGAGGAATTTCTCGAAGACTGGGCCGTGGCGCAGATCCTGCCGGGGCCCAACGTGGTCAACCTCGCCGTGGTGGTCGGCGATCGCTATTTCGGACTGCGTGGCGCCCTGGTGGCACTGGCGGGCATGCTGCTGTTTCCCTTGCTGCTGGTGCTGGTGCTGGCCGTGGTCTATGCGCAGTTTTCCGGCCACCCCGCCGTGAGTGGCGCCTTGCGCGGCATGGGAGCGGTGGCGGCTGGCCTGGTCGGCGGCGTGGCGCTGCGGATGGCGGGGGCCTTGCGCACGCACCCGCTGGGCCCGGTGGCCGGGTGGGCCTTCGTGGCCGCGACCTTCGGCACCATGGCGCTGCTGCGCTGGCCGCTGGCCTGGGTGCTGCCAGTGGTGGGCGGCGCGGCGTGCGCTGTCACCTGGCGGAGGATCGCCCCATGACGCCGGCCGCCACCCTCGCCCTGCAGCCGGTGGACTGGCTGAACCTGTTCCTCTACTACGCCTCGATCTCGCTGCTGGCGGTGGGCGGGGCCATTGCCGCCGCGCCCGACATGCACCGGTTCCTGGTGGAACGGCAGGGCTGGATCACCGACCTGCAGTTCAACGCCTCCATCGCCATCGCCCAGGCCGCGCCGGGGCCCAACGTGCTTTTCGTCGGCCTGCTGGGCTGGAACGTGGGCCTGAACGCCGGCGGGCCGGGCGCGGCGGGCTGGGCAGCGGCCACGCTGGGCATGGCGCTGAGCCTGGTGGGCATCATGCTGCCCAGCACCGTGCTGACCTGGCTGGCCACGCGCTGGGGCCACCGCAACAAGCACCGGCGCAGCGTGCGCGCCTTCAAGCAGGGGCTGGCGCCCGTGGTGATCGGCCTGCTGCTGGCCACTGCCTGGCTGCTGGGCAGTGTGCACCATGGCGCCGGCACCGACCTGCGCCTGTGGCTGCTGAGCGGCGCGTGCGCGCTGGTGGTGTGGCGCACGCGCCTTCACCTGCTGTGGCTGCTGGCGGCGGGTGCGGTGCTGGGGGCGCTGGGCGTTGTGTGACCGGGCGCGCCCGTTGGGTGAACGGCCTGTCTTGAACCCACAGGGCGTGAAGATTCAGCGGTCGTCTTACCGCACAGGGTGGCGTGTGCCGTAACAATGGCTTTGGCACCTTCGCCATCGGCGTTGGTCGGGCCTTCCCGGGCCTGCTGGCGCACCCCATGTTCTTCGTGGCCCGATTCGCATCGGGCCTGTCTTTTCCGAAATCCAAGGAGTCCCCCATGCAATTTCGCCCCCTCGGCCGTTCGGGCCTGCAGGTTTCGCCACTGTGCTTCGGCGGCAACGTGTTCGGCTGGACGGTGGACGAGCCCACCACGTTCTCGCTGCTCGATGCCTGGGTGGACGCGGGCTTCAATTTCATCGACACCGCCGACGTGTACTCGCGCTGGGCACCGGGGCACATGGGCGGCGAGTCCGAAGCCATGATCGGCCAGTGGCTCAAGCGCAGCGGCAAGCGCGACCGCATCGTGCTGGCCACCAAGGTGGGCAAGGACATGGGCCATGGCAAGGTGGGCCTGGGCGGCGACTACATCCGCCGCGCGGTGGACGACTCGCTGCGCCGCCTGCACACCGACGTGATCGACCTCTACCAGTCGCACGACGACGACGCCGGTACCCCGTTGGAGGAAACCCTGGGCACCTACGCCGACCTGATCCGCGAGGGCAAGGTGCGCGCGATCGGTGCCTCCAACCATTCCGCGCAGCGCCTGGCCGAGGCCCTGGACACCAGCGAGCGCCTGGGCGTGCCGCGCTACGAAAGCCTGCAGCCGCTGTACAACCTGTACGACCGCGACGTGTTCGAGAAAGAGCTGCGCCCCCTGTGCCTGGAAAAGGGCGTGGGCGTGATCAACTTCTACGCGCTGGCCGCCGGCTTCCTGACCGGCAAGTACCGCAGCGCAGCGGACGTGGACAAAAGCCCTCGCGGCGCCAAGGTGGTGCAGACCTACCTGAACGACCGGGGCCTGCGCATCCTGGCCGAACTCGACCAGGTGGCCGAGCGCTACGAGGTCACCCCCGGCCAGGTGGCGATCGCGTGGCAGATGGCGCAGCCCGGCATCACCGCGCCCATCGCCAGTGCATCGTCGCTGGAGCAACTGCAGGAACTGGTGCAGGCCGCCAGTCTGAAGCTGGATGCGGACGCACTCGAATCGCTGAGCCAGGCCAGCGCAGAAGCGGCCTGAGAGGCCCCGGAGGCCATCAGGCGGGTTCGCCGACCGCCTCCTGGGCAGCGGACGCTCTGCCGCCGCCCTGCCCGCCTTCTTCCGCCACGGCCTGCAATCCCTGCCGATGCGCCACCAGCGCCTGCACGGTCGTGCACAGCAGACCGTGCGCCTGGGCGAACCGCGCCACGTCCGCACCGCGGGCCATGCTGCCGTCCGGATTCATCAGCTCGCACAGCACCCCGGCGGGTGCGCGGCCGGCCAGGCGCGCCAGGTCTACGGCCGACTCGGTGTGGCCGGTGCGCTCCAGCACCCCGCCCGGGCGTGCCACCAGCGGAAAGACATGGCCGGGGCTGACGATCTGGGGGGCTCCGCCCGGCGCCGGTACCTGCAGGGCGCAGCGGATGGTCTGCACCCGGTCGGCCGCCGACACGCCCGTGCTCACTCCATGGGCCGCCTCGATGGACTGCGTGAAGGCGGTGGCGAACGAGGACCGGTTGACCTCCACCATCGGCCGCAGGCCCAAGGCGCCCGCATGCCCGGGCGTGAGGCACAGGCAGACGATGCCGCTGCCCTCGCGGATCATCAGGGCCATGGTGGCCTCGGTCAGATTGTCGGCCGCACAGATGAGGTCGGCCTCGTTCTCGCGGTCGGCATCGTCCATGACGAGCACGGGACGGCCCGCGGCAATGGCGGCGATGACCTCGGGCATGGGCGCCAGTTGCACGCCGTGATCGACGGCCACGGCCACAGGCGTGGAAGGGGAAGAGGAAAAGGAAGAAAAAACGGAAACGGCGGTGTTCATGAAACGCTCCTGGAAGGTGAGGAAACGCCTCAAGGCATGCAAGAAGCACCGGCGCACGCCCGAATGGCAGGCGCGCGCAGGCACCAGGGCGCGCATGGCTGCGCACCCCATCTTCTTTCATCCGGACTGTGACCGTCGGCCCCAGACTGAACGGGCCAGGAACCGTGTTCCTTGGAGCCGCGTCGCACTGGGTCTGCTAACCCCCGCCCATCCCGAAGGACGCATGCGGAGCGCTCGCGGGCTCGCGGCGCGGGGAGACCTCCCGCACCGCCTACCGCCGGTGGGGAATTCCACCCCGCCCTGAAGACCGGGCGATTATCGCGGCGCTGCCGCCGCCGGCGTGTCGCCTGCGGGGCGATCCCGGCCCAGCAGCAGGGGCAAGACTTCGGCCGACGGGCCGCGCAGCACCGCATGGGCCGTGCCGTCGAGTTCGCTCGGCGCCGGGTTGACGATGACCACGCGCGCCCCGATGCGCCGGGCCATGTGGGCGAGGCCGGCCGCTGGATACACGGCGCCGGCCGTGCCCACGACCAGCATCAGGTCGCAGGCGCTGACCGCCTCCTCCGCCTGGCCGAGGATGTCGATCGGCAACGACTCGCCGAACCACACCACGGCCGGGCGCACGAGATTGCCGCAGGTGGCGCAGCGCGGTGGTGGGCCGGCCTCGGCGTGGGCCAGATCGCAGCAGCCGCGCGGATCGTCCAGCCAGCGGTTGCCGCGCAGTTCGCCGTGCAGGCACAGCACGCCCTCGCTGCCCGCCATCTGGTGCAGGCCATCCACGTTCTGCGTGACCAGCGTGAGGCGGCCGGGATGGCGCCGGGCAAAGTCCGCCAGCGCCCGGTGGCCCGCATTGGGCTGCACGCCCTGCAGCAGCGCGCGGCGGTGCTCGTACCACGCCCAGACACCCGCGGGATCGGCGCGAAAGCCGGGCTCGCTGGCCATGTCTTCGGGGCGCACCTGCGCCCACAGCCCGGTCTGCGCATCGCGGAATGTGGGCACGCCGGACTCGGCGCTCACGCCCGCGCCGGTCAGCACCACGATGTGCTGCGCGGCGTCGACCCAGGCGATGGCAGTGTTCAGGTCGCCCGAGCCGCTCCACGCGACTTCGGGGGCTGGCACGCGCGGCATGGCGAAAAAACCGGGTTCAGACGGTGCGCTGGCGCAGGGCCTCGTACAGGCACACGCCGCTGGCCACCGACACGTTCAGGCTCTCCACCGCGCCCTTCATGGGGATGGAGACCAGCTCGTCGCAGGTCTTGCGCGTGAGCTGGCGCATGCCGTCGCCCTCCGCGCCCAGCACCAAGGCCACGGGGCCTTTCAGGTCCACCTGGTAGATGGTCTTGGGCGCATCGTCGCTGGTACCGATGCACCAGATGTTGCGTTCCTTGAGCTCGTTCAGGGTGCGCGCGAGGTTGGTCACCATGAAGTACGGCACCGTCTCTGCGGCACCGCTGGCCACCTTGGCCACCGTGGCGTTCAGGCCCACCGCGTGGTCCTTGGGCGCGATCACGGCCTGCGCGCCGGCGCCGTCGGCCACCCGCAGGCAGGCGCCCAGGTTGTGCGGATCGGTCACGCCGTCCAGCACCAGCAGCAGGGGCTGGGCGACGCCGGAGGCTTCCAGGTCTTCGAGCAGCTCGTCGAGGGAGGTGGCCAGAGCCACCGGCTCCACCCGCGCCGCCACGCCCTGGTGGCCCTGGCTGCCTGCCAGCTTGGCGATGCGCGCGCTGTCGGCTTCGATGAGGCGCGCGCCGGCGGCGTTGGCGCGGTCGAGGAACTGGCGCATGCGGGCATCGCGCCGCGTGGCCTCGTAGTAGATCTCGATGATGGATTGCGGCGCGGTCTTCAGGCGCACGCCGACGGCGTGGAAGCCGAAGAGGACTTTGGGGCTGGACATGCGGGGATTATCCGCGCCACGGGCCGATTGCCCGATTGCTATTTATTTGATAGCAACCAAGGCATGCAATATCACGGCACAAGGCACAAACGGCCCAAAGTCCCACGGCAGCCTCAGGCCTCGGACACGCGCCCCGCGTCGATGGTGATGCGCCGCTCGCACCGCGCGGCGATGACCCGGTCGTGCGTGACGAGCACGAGCGTGGTGCCCTGCTCGCGGTTCAACTCGAACATCAGCCGCATGATGGTCTCGCCCGTGGCGAAGTCCAGGCTGCCGGTGGGCTCGTCGGCCAGCAGCACGGCCGGCTCGACCACGAAGGCGCGCGCCAGCGCCACGCGCTGCTGCTCGCCGCCCGACAGCACCTTGGGGTAGTGCGACAGGCGCTGGCCCAGCCCCACGCGCCCCAGCATGTCGGCTGCGAGCTTGCGTGCGTCGCGGCGGTCGGCCAGCTCCAGCGGCAGCATGACGTTCTCCAGCGCGGTCAGGTTGCCCATGAGCTGGAAGCTCTGGAACACGAAGCCCACTTTCTGCGCGCGCAGCGCGGCGCGGGCATCTTCGTCGATGGCGAACAGGTCCTGCCCATCCAGGCGCACGGTGCCGCGGGTGGGCGTATCGAGCCCCGCGATGATCGACAGCAGCGTGCTCTTGCCCGAGCCCGAGGCGCCCACGATGGCTGCGGTTTCCCTCGCAGCCAGCCGGAAATCGATATCCCGCAGAATGTCGAGGGTGCCGGTCGAGTCCGTCACCGACTTGTGCACGTGCTCCACGGCGATGATGGGGTGGGTGGGCAAGGAAGGAGTTTCCGACATGAAAGGTGCTTTGCTGTGAATCGAAATCTGTTGTACCGGCGTCACTTTATCGCGGCCCTGGCGGCCGGCACGGCCGCAGGGCTTTGTGCCCCTGCTGCGCTGGCCGCTGCGGCGGCCAGGCCGGTCATCCTGGTGGTGGGCGATTCGCTGAGCGCCGAGTACGGACTGGCCCGCGGCACGGGCTGGGTGGCGCTGCTGGAAAAGAAGCTGGCCGAAGAGAAGATCGACGCCACGGTCGTGAACGCCAGCGTGAGTGGCGACACCACCTCGGGGGGCCGCTCCCGCCTGCCGGCCCTGCTGACCCAGCACCGGCCCAGCCATGTGGTGATCGAGCTGGGCGGCAACGACGCCCTGCGCGGGCTGCCTCTGCAGAACACCGCCGACAACCTGAAGGCCATGGCCCAGGCGGCCAAACAGTCGGGCGCCAAGGTCCTCATCGTGGGGATGCAGGTGCCGCCCAACTACGGCACCGATTACGCGAAACGTTTTGCCGGCACCTTCGCCAGCGTGGCCAAGGACACCCAGTCGGCGCTGGTGCCCTTCCTGCTCAAGGGCGTGGCCGATGCGGCCGACCCGACCGCCCTGTTCCAGCCCGACCGCATCCACCCCAAGGCCGAGGCCCACCCGGCCATGCTGGCCAACGTGTGGCCCGAGCTGCGCAAGCTGCTGCGCTGACGGGCGGAGCCCTGGCGGGCCCGGTCGCCGGGCGGAGCGCCTGGACCTGGGCCGGCGGTGCGGCGGCTGCGGGCCGTTAAGGGATCAGGCCGCAGGCGCGTTGCCGTCGGCGGGCGGTGCGCTCTGCTGGCCGTCGTCCTGCGCGGGGCCTTCCCGCGGGTCGTCCTTGCGGTGGGACTTGGCTTGCGCCTTCTCTTCCTTTTTCTTCTTCTTGGCGAGCTCGCGCTGGCGCTTTTCGTATCCGTAGTTGGGTGTTGCCAAGGTAGTACCTTCCTGAATTGAAGCGGTCAATGTAACAGCATGCCCTCAAGGCCCCGGGTGTCCCGGCCGCTGCGCCGCACCGGGCGCAGCCACCGGACTCCTCAGGGCGTCAGGGTGCGGGAAAGGCATGCGCCAGTGCCTGCGCCAGGTCGCGGCGGAGATCGGCTTCGGCCTCCAGCCCGATCGAAAAACGGACCACGGTGCCGGGCACGAGCTGCGGCGTCGGGCGGCTGCGCATGGTCGCCAGTTCGTAAGGCACGACCAGGCTCATCGGTCCGCCCCAGCTGTAGCCCAGCTTGAAATACTGCAGCCGGTCGCAGAAAGCGTCCACCTGCGCCTGGGAATACCGGGGGTCGATCACCACGCTGAACAGGCCCGCCGCCGCGCCCTCCCCGCCATCGGCCGCGCACAGCGCACGCCATTGGTCATGCCCAGGCGATCCCGCCAGCGCGGGGTGCAGCACCTGGGCCACCGCGGGCTGCTCGGCCATCCAGCGCGCCAGCGCGCGCGCCGCCACGTCGTGGGCGCGGTAGCGCAGGCCGATGCTGGGCAGCGAGCGCAGCACGGATTCGACGTCGTTCGCGCCCACGCCCAGTCCCAGGCGCATGTGGCACAGCTTCATGCGCAGGTGCAGGGCCTGGTCGCGGGTGACGATGCTGCCCATGAGCACGTCGCCGCCGCCGCTGGGGTACTTGGTGAGCGCATGCACCGACACATCCACGCCCCACTGGCCGTCGCCCCGCAGGTCGAACGGCGCGAACGCCAGACCCGCGCCCCAGGTGTTGTCCAGGGCGCAGACCACGCCGCGCTCGCGGCAGATGCGCACCTGCTCGATCAGGTCGGGGAACTCCAGGGTCACCGAGCCCGGCGCCTCCAGCCACACCAGGCGCGTGGCGGGGGTGATCCGGGCAGCGAGGTCGGCAGGGTCCATGGGGTCGTACAGGACATGACGGATGCCGTAGTGGGCCAGCTCCACCTCGGCCAGCGCCTTGTTAGGGCCGTAGGCGTTGTCGGGAATGAGCACCTCTTCGCCCGCGCGTAGCAGCGCCAGCGAGACATTGGCGATGGCGGCGAGGCCACTGGGCACCAGAAGGCACTGCTTGCCGCCCTCCAGCTCGCACAGGCGCTCTTCCAGTTGGTAGCTGGTGGGGGTGCCGTGCAGGCCGTAGGTGTAGCTGGTCTTGTCCTTCCACTCGCGGGCGCGCATGGCCGCCACATTGGGGAAGATGACCGTGGAAGCCTTGTAGACGGCAGGCTGCGGCGCGGCGAAGCCCGCAGGGGGCACGTAGTCGTGGTGGACGATGCGGGTAGCGAGGTCGGCGGGTGAAGTCATGGGCGCCATGGTAGCGCCCGGCGCACCCGTCGAGGGTGGGCCGGGCGGCGCACGGTCGATGGCCCTGGCACCCGTGCCAGGTTGGCAGAAGCTGGGCCGGAGATCAGCCGGCGCTGGAGATGGTCAGCTGGTTGACCACCGAGTTCACGCCCTGCACGTTCTGAGCGATGTTCGTGGCGCGCTCGCTGGCCTGCTTGGATTTGACCGGACCGTTCAGCGTCACGATGCCGTTGCGGGTGTCCACGTCGATCTTGACGGCGCTCAGTTCCGCGTCCTGGGCCAGGCCGGCGGACACCTTGGCCGTGATGCCGGCATCGTCCATCACCGCGGCGGCGCGCTCGGCGGCCTGGCGGGTCGCATCGCCAGCCTCGTTGGCGGCGGCTTCCATCTTGCGCTGGGCGTCGGAGGCCACATGGCCGCTCTTGGCGACGGCGGAGTCGATCTGCTGGCCCACCGTGCGGTCATCGGCCTTGTCGCAGGCGGCCAAGCCGAAAGCCAGCAGCGTGGCCGAAAGAATGCTCACCATCCGGTGGGAGGGGCTTTGGGGAGTGCGGGTTGCGTTCATGGGAGGCCTCCTTGCAGGAAATGGGGGAATCTGGTGGGCACTTTAGGTTGGCGGCGCCCTGCACCCGGTGGGAAGGCGCCGAAGCTCGCGTAGGACAAGGCAGTCGAGAGGCCGCTGGCGCCCCGCTCCCGCCGCGCGACAATCGCGGGATGCGCCTGCAGTCCCTTTCCCGATGGTTCCCTTTCCTGGCCTGGCCCCGTCCGGACCGCCACCTGATGCGGGGGGAGTTCTGGGCCGGGATGACGGTCGGTCTCATGCTGGTGCCCCAGGGGGTGGCCTATGCAGCGCTGGCGGGCATGCCCGTCATCACCGGCATCTACGCGTCGCTGGTGCCGGCGCTGATCGCGGTGCTGTGGAGTTCCTCCACCCGCCTGGGCGTGGGGCCCACCGCGCTGACCAGCTTGCTGATCGGCGCATCCCTTACCGGCCTGGCGGAGCCCGGCAGCGCGCACTGGGTGGCGCTGGCTGCCTGGATGGCGCTGCTGTCGGGCCTGTTGCAGATGCTGCTGGGGGTGGCACGGTTCGGCTGGCTGCTCAATCTGGTCACCTCGCCCGTGCTCAACGGCTTCACCCAGGCGGCGGCCCTGCTCATCCTGGCCTCCCAGTTGCCGGACCTGCTGGGGCTGCGCACCACCTGGAACGCGCTCGCCGTGTCGCCGTCGCTGCACCATTTCGACCTGACGGCAGCGGCATTCGGCCTGGGCAGCCTGGGGCTGTTGGTGGCCGCGCGGCGCTGGCGCGCCACGTTTCCGGCGGCCATCGTGATCGTCGGGCTGGCGGCCCTGGTCAGCTGGGCCATCGGCTATGCCGACCACGATGGTGCCGTGGTCGGCCACCTGCCCGCCGGGCTGCCCCAGCCCTACTGGCCCGGCTGGCTGTCGTGGGACGAGTTCGGCGCGCTGGTGCTGCCGGTGCTGGTGGTCACGCTGGTGAGCTTCCTGGAGACCGCATCCAGCGCCAAGGTCGAGCACCAGCAGGGCGGCACGCGCTGGAACGAAAACCAGGACCTGATCGCGCACGGCCTGGCCAAGATGAGTTCGGGACTGTGCGGCAGCTTCGCCACGAGCGCGTCGTTCTCGCGCTCGGCGATCAACCTCTACGCGGGCGCCAAGAGCGGCTGGGCCACCCTTTTCGCCCTGGCGCTGGTGCTGGCGGTGCTGCTGTGGCTCACCCCGGCGCTGTACCACGTGCCCCATTCGGTGCTGGCGGCGGTGGTGGTGACGGCGGTGACCAGCCTCATCAAGCCCGGCACGCTGCTGCGGCTGTGGCGGGTGTCGCGGGTGGAGACGGTCATCGGCGGCGTCACCTTCGCGCTGACCCTGGCGACGGCGCCGCGCATGTACTGGGGCGTGCTGGTGGGCCTGGTGCTGAACCTGGGGCACTTTCTCTATCAGCGCCTGCACCCGCGCATCATTGAGGTGGCCCCGCACCCGGACGGCAGCCTGCGCGACCGCCACCTGTGGCTTTTGCCGCCCATCGCGCCGGGGCTTTTCGCCCTGCGGATGGATGCCGAACTGGACTTCGCGTCCGCCGCGGCCCTGGAACGCCGCATCGCCGAGCACTGGGCCGCCCACCCGGAGATTCGGCACCTGTGCCTTTTTGCGCAACCCATCAACCGCATCGACGTGACGGGCGTGGAAACCTTCGCCCGCCTGCGCACACTGGCCGCCTCCCGCGGGGGGCAACTGCACGTGAGCGGCATCAAGCTGCCGGTGGAACAGGTGCTGCGCCGCGCGGGGCTTCTGGAGGCGGGACCGGGTCTTGCACTCTACCGCACCGATGCGCAGGCACTGGCGGTGTTGCAACAATTAACGGAATGAGCCAGGATCGCAGGGGTCAGAAGCCAACCCCGCTGCTACACTCGGTACATACTGTTTGTTGCATTTTGTGACTGAATCTGCGACCCCTCAATTCGTGAACCTGCGCGACCTGCGCCTGACGACAGCGCATGCGTTGGTTGCACAGGCCGCGGGCTCAGAAGCTGCTTTGCCCTCCAACACGCCACTGCACTACCTGCAGGGCTTGATCGATGGCCTGTGCGAGCTGTCGCTCAAGGATCCCCTCACCGGGCTGGCCAACCGGCGCCACTTCCGCACCGTGCTGGAGCGCGAGATCGACCGCGTCACCCGGGCGGGCGAGGCGGCGCTGCTGCTCATGCTCGACATCGACAATTTCAAGCGGGTGAACGACACCTACGGCCATCTGGCCGGAGACATCGTGCTGCAGTCGGTGGCGCGCACCCTGAACGGCTGCGTGCGCCCCATGGACACCCTGGCCCGGTACGGCGGCGAAGAGTTCGCCGTGGTGCTGCCGGCCTGCCAGGCGGGCTTCGGCCGCGTGGTGGCGGAACGCATCCGCCGCGCGATCGAGCGCACGCCGGTGCGCATCTCGCCCTCCGTCGATCTCAACGTCACTGTCAGCATCGGCGGGGCTTTCGCCCTGCAATGGATCCGCAGCACGACGCTCCTGTGGAGCGAGCGTGCCGACAGCCAGCTCTATAAAGCCAAGATGGCCGGCCGCAACCGCGTCAGCATCGAAGAACAGCCGGACAGCACCGTCAGTGCCGAAGAGAAGAGCCTGCTCTTCGGCCCGCTATACACTCCGTCGGGATGGGGCGATCTGCCACCGCCCATGGATTCCACAGGCAGCGCCTATTGAAAGCCCAGAGATGACCGACGCGCTGTCCCCGCAACCCACCACACCCGCCGGCCCCAACATGCCTGCGCGCACCGCTAGCCCGCCGCCTGGCGCCCGCATCATCGCCATCACGAGCGGCAAGGGCGGCGTGGGCAAGACTTTCGTTTCCGCCAACCTGGCGGCCGCCCTCACCCGCCGCGGCCACCGCGTGCTCGTGCTCGATGCCGACCTGGGCCTGGCCAACCTCGACGTGGTGCTGAACCTGCACCCCAAGGTCACGCTGCACGACGTGTTCACCGGCAAGGCCGACCTGGACGATGCCGTGATCGACGCGCCCGGCGGCTTTTCGGTCGTGCTGGCCGGCTCCGGCATGGTCGAGTACTCGCGCCTCACCCCCGAGGTGCGCAGCGAATTTTTGAACGTGATCCAGACGCTGGCACCGCGCTTCGACGTGATCCTGCTGGACACCGGCGCGGGCATCTCCGACGTGGTGCTTTTCTCGGTGTCGCTCGCGTCCGAGGTGCTGATCGTCGCCACGCCCGAGCCCACCTCCCTCACCGACGCCTATGCTGCGATCAAGGTGCTGGCTACGCAGCAAAAGCGCCAGCACGTGCGCATGGTGGTCAACCAGGCCGCGCGTCCCGGCGACGGCCGCGCCATCACGAGCCAGCTGCAGCAGGTGCTGGACCGCTTCGTGAGCACCGAATCGGGCCGCTCCATGCGCTTGCTGCACATGGGCGACATCCCGGCCGACACGTCGGTGCGCGATGCCGTCATGCGGCGCCAGCTGCTGCTGATGCAGATGCCCGGCTGCCCCGCGGCGCTGGCCATTGCCCAGCTGGCCAACAAGATCGACACCGCGCTGCTCACCCCCGCCAGTTAGCCGAACGCCGGGGCCACGCCGTTGGCCGTCCGGCCCGCCTGCCATGCCCGAGTCCACCGTGAACGACGTTCTCAATATCTCCTGCTACCTGTTCGTGCCCCTGCCGGACGCGGCCGAGCTGCGCGACATGCTGCACGCGCGTGCCGAGGCGGCCCACCTCAAGGGCACCATCCTGCTGGCCGAGGAAGGCATCAACCTGTTCCTGGCCGGGCCGGCGACGGCGGTGCGCGGCTTCATCGATGCGTTGAAGGCGGACGAACGCTTCGAACCCCTGGCCCCCAAGGAAAGCTGGTCGGCCACGCAGCCGTTTCGCAAGATGCTGGTGAAGGTCAAGCGCGAGATCATCCGCATGGACCATCCCACCATCCGCCCGTCGAACGGCCGGGCGCCCGCGGTGGACGCGCCCACCCTGCGCCGCTGGCTGGCGCAGGGGCACGACGACGCGGGCCGGCCGGTGGTGACCCTGGACACGCGCAATGCCTTCGAGGTGGACCAGGGCACGTTCGACAACGCCATCGACTGGCGCATCGACAAGTTCACCGAGTTTCCGCCGGCGCTGCGCGAGCACAAGGCCGAGTTCGCGGGCAAGACGGTGGTGAGCTTCTGCACGGGCGGCATCCGCTGCGAAAAGGCCGCCATCCTGATGCGCGAGGAAGGCATCGAGAACGTCTACCAGCTCGAAGGCGGCATCCTCAAGTACTTCGAGGAAACCGACGGAGCGCACTACCACGGCGGCTGCTTCGTGTTCGACGAGCGCCGGGTGCTGGCGAACGACCTGTCGACGCAGCCGGAATCGGCCACAGAGCCGATTGCTATCAAAATGTGAGCTGCCGGGGTATGATTTTCTAGGGCATCGGGCTGTTTTGGCCCGATGTTTCATTTCAGGGCTTGAAGCGCCGCTCCGGCAGCGGAATCCATTCGGTCTCGCCGGGCACGTGGCCCATGCGCTGGGCGTCCCAGTCGTCGGCGGCCTGCACGATGCGGTCCTTGCGGCGCGACACGAAATTCCACCAGATGTGGCGCGGGGCATCCAGCGCGTCGCCGCCGATCACCATCAGCCGCACCGCCCGGTCCGGCGCGCGCAGCGCGGCGCCGGCGCCCGTCTCCAGCACGGCCAGCGTGTGGGCCGCGAACGGCTCGCCGTCGAGCAGCAGGTCGCCGTCCACCGCATAGATCGCCATTTCCTGCGCCAGGGGCGGCAAGGTCAGCGCACCGCCGGCGGCCAATTGCACGTCGAGGTACAGCGTGGGCGACAGCGTCGCCACGGGCGAGGCTTGGCCGAACGCCTGGCCGATCAGCACGCGCACCGTGGCGCCTTCGTGCGACAGCTCGGGAATGTCGGCGGCCGGCGTGTGCACGAAGCTGGGTGCATCGTCCTCGCTGGCCATCGGCAGCGCCGCCCAC
Organism: Acidovorax sp. SUPP1855; assembly: GCF_030158955.1. NCBI lineage: Bacteria > Pseudomonadati > Pseudomonadota > Betaproteobacteria > Burkholderiales > Comamonadaceae > Acidovorax > Acidovorax sp. SUPP1855. Next base: position 113,423 of record NZ_BQXI01000009.1, read on the forward strand.
AGCTGGATGCCATGGTTCACGTAGCTGCGGTCGCGCAGCGCATCGGGCCGCCGCTCGGAATGCACGATGCCGCGCCCCGCGGTCATCCAGTTGATGGCACCGGGTTCGATCTGCTGCAGCGAGCCCAAGCTGTCCCGGTGCACGATGGCACCGTCGAATAGGTAGGTGACGGTGGCCAGGCCGATGTGCGGGTGGGGCCGCACGTCGTATTCGGACGCCGGCTCCACGGTCACCGGCCCGAAATGGTCGAAGAAGACGAAGGGCCCGACGGAGCGGCGCTGCAGCGATGGCAGCAGCCGGCGCACGGTGAATCCGCCGCCCAGGTCCTTGTCGTGCCCCTTCAGGATGGCCGGCCCGCTCATGGCATGCGCTCCAAGGCGGTGGTGATCTCGGTGGTGACGCTGGTCATCAGCTTGTGCACCGGGCACTTGGCGGCCACGGCCTCCAGCTCCGCGATCTGGGCGTCGGTGAGATCGCCGCTCACCTGCAGGCGGGCGGCCAGGCGGTAGGTGCCGCTGCGCTCGGCCGAGGCGTCGCGGTCGATCACCGTGTGCACATCGTCCACCGCCATGCCCTTGCGGCGCGCGTACCACAGCACGGTGAGCGCCTTGCACGCGCCGAGCGCGGCGTCGTACAGGTCGTGCGGATTGGGGCCGGTGTCATCGCCGTCCTCGGCCACGGTGCCGTCCACGACAAGGCGATGCCCGCGAACCGTCAGGGTCTGCGCCAGCGGTGCGCCGGCAATGCGCCGCAATTCGAGGGTCATGGGAAGGTTCCGGTGAGGGGAGGGATCGAGGGGGATGGGCCGGCCAATCTATCAGCCGTGCAGGCGACGCGCAATCTCCGCCACGCGTGCGCCGTACGACCGGCCCGTGTCCAGGTCGCCCTGGAGCATTTCCTGCACGCTGGCGTCGGAGGGCGACTGGGCCAGCACGCCGACTGAGCCGCCCAGGTTGTTCAGGTCGTTGCGGGTGGCGGCCTTGGAGTTGCTGGGCAGCAGGCCCAGGCTCACCCAGATGCCGCCATGCTGAGATGCCAGGGTGTGCAGGTAGGCCAGCGTGCCCTGCTTGTCGCCGTTCAGGCTGGCGCTGTTGGTGAAGCCGCCGAACACCTTGTCCTGCCAGCTGCGGCCGAACCAGGCCTTGGAGGAGGCGTCGGCGAATTTCTTGAACTGCCAACTCGGGCCGCCCATGTACGTGGGCGTGCCGAACAGGATGCCATCGGCCGCCTGCAGGGTGTCCCAGCCGCCTTCGGGCAGGTTGCCATCGGCATCGATGGCGACCAGCTGCCCGTTCGCGCCTTCGGCCACGGCCTGGGCCAGGCGCTGCGTGTGGCCATAGCCGGAATGAAAGACCACTGCGATTTTTGCCATGAGGAACTCCTTGAATGGGTAGGTGGGTTGGGAAAAGAAAAAGGGAGGCTGCCGATGCTCAGCCCGCCAGGTCGAACACCAGCACTTCCGCCTGCGTGCCCTGCCCGAACGCCAGCAAGGGTTCGTGCTCGGCGAAGGCCGCGTCGCCGGGCGCCAGGGCAAGCCCGTTGACCTGCAGCGCCCCGCGCACCAGCTGCACGTAGCCCTTGCGGCCGGGTGGCAGCGCCAGCGTGGCGGCTTCCGCCCCATCGAACAGGCCAGCGTACAGGCGGGCATCCGCATGGACGGTGAGCGAGCCGCACGCGCCATCGGGCGAGGCCAGCAGCCGGAGCATGCCGCGCTTGTCCGCATCGGCGAAGGTCTTTTGCTCGTATTCGGGGGCGATGCCGCGGGCATCGGGCTCCAGCCAGATCTGCAGGAAATGGGTGGAGCGCCCGGGGGCATGGTTGAACTCGCTGTGCGTCACGCCCGTGCCGGCGCTCATGCGCTGCACGTCGCCCTGGGGAATGCCGCGCACGTTGCCCAGGCTGTCCTTGTGCGCCAGTTCACCGCACAGCACGTAGCTCAGGATTTCCATGTCGCGGTGGCCGTGGGTGCCGAAGCCGGTGCCCGGTGCGATGCGGTCTTCGTTGACGACGCGCAGGCTGCCGTAGCCCATGTAGCGGGGGTCGTAATAGCCGGCGAACGAAAAGCTGTGGTACGACTGCAGCCAGCCATGGTCGGCATGGCCCCGGTCTTGGGATTTTCGGACGGTCAGCATGGGCGGCGGGTTTTCATTCGGTGCAGCGACTTTAGAAGCACGGTGCGGCTTACAAGCCCAAGCGGATTGAAGGCATCATTCAAAATCTTTGAATCCCAGCCGCACCCACCATGCAAAATGCCCGCGATGCCCTGACCCCCGACAGCCTGGCGATGCTGCAGGTCATTGCCGACACCGGCAGCTTCGCCGCGGCGGCGCGGCGGCTGGGACTGGTGCCCAGCGCCCTCACCTACCGCGTGCGCCAGATCGAGGACGCACTCGACGTGCTGCTGTTCGACCGCAGCGCGCGGCAGGCGCGCCCGACGGAGGCCGGCACCGAACTGCTGCGCGAAGGCGCGCGGCTGCTCGAAGAAGTGGACGCGGTGGCGCACCGCGTTCGCCGCGTCGCCACGGGCTGGGAGCCGCAGCTGACCATCAGCGTGGACGGCATCATCTCGCCCACCACCCTGCTGGAGTTGACCGAGGCGTTCTACGCCATGGAGCCGCCCACGCGGCTCAAGCTGCGCACCGGCATCCTGTCGGGCACGCTGGAGATGCTGACCTCCGGCCGGGCCGACCTGGCCATCGGCGTGGCGGTCAACGCCTCCACCGTCTCCGGCCTGCAGCAGGAGACGATGGGAGAGGTGGAGTTTCTCTACGCCATCGCCCCCCATCACCCGCTGGCCGATGCGCAGGAGCCCATCACCGACACTGTGCTGCGAATGCACCGCGCCGTCGCCGTGGCCGATTCCGCGCAGCGCGGCAGCGTCACCATGGGCCTGCTCGGGGGGCAGGATGTCTTCACCGTAGACAGCATGCAGGCCAAGCTGCAAGCCCAGTTGCGGGGGCTGGGCGGAGGGTTCATTCCGGAGCCCATGGCCCGGCCCTACCTGGAGGCGGGGCGCCTCGTGACACGGCGGGTGGCCCGCGCACGGCGCAATGTGCAGTTGCACTACGCCTGGGGCGGGCCCGGCCACAGCGCGCCGGGCCGGGCGCTGCAGTGGTGGCTGTCCCAACTGCAAAGCCCCGCCACGCGCAAGGCACTGCTCGAAAACCATCATCATTTCTAGCGCACGAAGCCACGCGGCCAAGGGCCGCGCGTGTAGAGTGGGCCTTGTTTCACTGCTCCTGAACTTCGCTTCCGAAAGGCCCGGCCCCATGCCCCCAGCACCTGCCCAACGATCCAAGCAACGGCTGCGACGCAGCCCCTCCACGGAGACCCCGGCCCCATCCCCCGAGCCTTCGGCACCGGCCCGCCGCTTCGCCGTCATCGGTGCCGGCATGGCGGGCATCGTGTGCGCCCGCACGCTGGTCCAGGCAGGCCATGAGGTCACGGTGTTCGAGAAGGCCCCCCATGCCGGCGGACGCACCACCACGCTGGACACGGCCTTCGGCAGCTTCGATGCCGGCGCGCAGTATTTCACCGTGCGCGACTCGCGCTTCGAACGGGCCCTGGAAACCGTGCCCGGCCTGTGCCGGCCCTGGAGCGCCAACACCGTGCGCGTGCTCGACGCGGCTGGCCGCGTGGCCGCCGCGGCACCCCCGCCCGGTGAGCCGCACTGGGTTGCCAGCCCTGGCATGCAATCGCTGGTGGATGCGTGGTCGCGGCCGCTGTCGCAGGCCGGCCGCCTGCTCACCGGCTGCCGCGTGACCCGCATCGAACGCGACCCCATGGACGGCAAGCGCTGGCAACTGCGCACCGAGTCGCCCGATGGCGCGGCGCAGGTGCACGCGGGGTTCGACGCGGTTTTGCTCGCACAGCCCTCCGTGCCGGCGCTGGCACTGCTGCAGTCCTCCGGCACCGCGTCGGGCACGACCGTCGCGCCATCGCTGCACGCACCGCTGGCCCAGGTCACCATCGCCCCCTGCTGGACGCTCATGCTGGCGTTTCCCCAGGCGGTGCGGCCGGGCCTCACCACGCTGGGGCCGCAGTGGAACGCGGCGCGTAGCACCCACCACCGCATCGCCTGGCTGGCGCGCGAGTCCTCCAAGCCCGGGCGCGGCCCGGTGGAGCGCTGGACCGTGCAGGCCAGCCCCGCGTGGTCGCGAGAGCACCTGGAGGACGGCGAAGCGCGGGTGCAGGCCAAGCTCACCAAAGCGTTCTCCGAGGTGACCGGCATCCGCGCCGAGCCCGCGCACGCCGAGGTCTGCCGCTGGCGCTATGCGCAAACGCTCGCGCCGCTGGGCCGCTCGCACCTGTGGGACGCCAAGGCCGGCATCGGCCTGTGCGGCGACTGGTGCCTGGGCCATCGCCTGGAAGACGCCTTCGTCTCCGGACTGGAACTCGCCCTCGCGGTGGCATGACGCTGGGCGCCCTCTCCCGCTACATCGGCCGTTTCGCGCCGTCGCCCACGGGCCCGCTGCATGCGGGCTCGCTGGTGGCGGCGCTGGCCAGTTGGCTGGACGCGCGTTCAGCGCACGGGGGGCGCGGCGGGCAATGGCTGGTGCGCATCGAAGACGTCGACACACCGCGCTGCGCGCCCGGGGCCGACGCCATCATCCTGTCCCAGCTGGCCGATTGCGGCCTGCTGCCGGATGGCCCGGTGATGCGGCAATCGGAACGTGGCCTGCCGTACCAGCAAGCGCTGGACCGCCTGCTCGCCCAGGGCCGGGCCTACCCCTGCGCCTGTTCGCGCAGCGACATCGAGCAAGCCCAGGCCCGGCTCGGCCATGTGCGCCAACCCCATGTGGAGCTGCCCTACCCCGGCACCTGCCGCGGGGGGCTGCAGGGTCGGCCGGCGCGGTCCTGGCGGTTCCGCTCATCGGAAATCCAGAAAAAATTACCTGCCCGTCCAGGGCCGTGCGAGCGCGATGCCGGGCCTTCGGTCTCGCGCGACGGCGTGGTCTGGGAAGACCGCCGGCTGGGCGTGCAATCGCAGGACGTGGCGAGCGCGGTGGGAGACTTCGTGCTGCGCCGCGCCGATGGTCTGTGGGCCTACCAGCTCGCCGTGGTGGTGGACGATGCCGACCAGGGCATCACCCACGTGGTGCGGGGGGAAGACCTCGCCGACAACACGCCGAGACAGATCCTGCTGCAGCACGCCCTCGGCCTGGCCACGCCGCGCTACCTGCACACGCCGCTGGTGTATGCGCCCGACGGCGCCAAGCTCTCCAAACAGCACGGCGCGCCGCCGGTGGACACGCGCGAACCCGTCAAGGCGCTGGCCGCCGCCGCGCACCAGCTCGGCCTGCCGCCGCTGGTGCGGCCAAACGACACCCCGGTCGGCCATGCGCTGGAGCTCTGGGCGCGGGCATGGTCCGGAATCTACAATCGCTCACCGTGACAGAAACGCAATTGCCCCTGGCCGATGCCGGCCCGACGAATCCCCCCGAGCAGCGCCCTGCGCGCGCGGGCGGCGGTGCCCCCGCCGACGTCCCCTATCCCAAGACCATCAAGAGCTATGTGCGCCGCGCAGGCCGCACCACCACTGGCCAGGCCAAGGCCTTCGAAGAGCTGGGCCCTCGCTTCGTGCTGGACTACGCACCCCAACCCATCGACGCCCCCGCCGTGTTCGGCCGCACCGCCCCGCTGGTGCTGGAGATCGGGTTCGGCATGGGCGAAGCCACCGCGCACATCGCCGGCGTGCGCCCGCAGGACAACTTCCTGTGCTGCGAGGTGCACGAGCCCGGCGTGGGCGCGCTGCTCAAACGCATCGGCGAGCAGGGCCTGACCAACATCCGCATCCTGCAGCACGACGCGGTCGAAGTGATCGACCACATGGTGCCGCCCGGCACGCTGGATGGGGTCCACATCTTCTTTCCCGATCCCTGGCACAAGAAAAAGCACAACAAGCGCCGCCTGATCCAGCCGCCGCTGGTGGCCAAGCTGGCGGCCCGGCTCAAGCCGGGCGGCTACCTGCATTGCGCGACGGACTGGCAGCCGTACGCCGAACAAATGCTGGAGGTGCTGTCGGCCGAGCCCCAATTGGCCAATACCGCTGACGGCTACGTGCCGCAGCCCGACTACCGCCCCCTCACCAAGTTCGAAAACCGTGGCCTGCGCCTGGGGCACGGCGTATGGGACGTGGTGTTCGTGCGCCGAAGTTGACCGCATGACTGCAGAATCGACGCATCCATGAAGCCCATTCTCGACAACCTGGTCGAAATGACCGGCCACCGCGACCATCTTCGGCTGGAGGTGTCGGTGCTCTCCACGCTGCAGAAGCTGCCCGCGATCAAGGCAGTGCGTGCGCTCGAAATCTTCAAGGACGATGGCATTCCATACGTGCGGCCGCGCACCTGGTGCGACCAGGGCCAGATGGTGTCGACCAACTCCGAAGCCGCGGCCGATTCCCGCCGCGAGCCCCTCACCCAATACGCCGCGCTGCACGAATGCATCTTGCAGAAGGAGCGGCGCGCGCTGCATTCGCTGCGCAAGGGCGAGCACACGCTGTGGATGCCGGTGTGGATGCACGACGAGGTGCACGCCTGCATCGAAGTGACGCAGTCGCGGCCGTTCTCGGTGCACAAGCTGGACGTGATCCAGAGCGTCTTCTACGTCTACCAGAACTACCAGAGCCTGCTGGACTACAGCGAGCGCGATGCGCTCACGGGGCTGTTCAACCGCAAGACCTTCGACGAGCAGTTCGCGCGCCGCGCGGGCGTGTCCGGCAGCGTGCGCATCGCGGCCGACGAGATGCTCGCGGACGGAGACGGTGCCGACGCGAGCGAGCCGCTGCAGCAGTGGCTTGCGGTGGTGGACATCGACCATTTCAAGCAGGTCAACGACCGCTTCGGCCACCTGTATGGCGACGAAGTGCTGATCCTGATCGCCAACATCCTGCGCTCGTCCTTCCGCAGCCACGACCGCATCTTCCGATTCGGGGGTGAGGAGTTCGTGGTGCTGCTGCGCTCGACCACGCTGTCGACCGCGCACAAGGTGTTCAACCGCTTCCGCCTGGCGGTGCAGGAGTACAACTTTCCGCAGGTGGGCCGGGTCACGGTCAGCCTGGGCTTCGTGTGCACCGACCGCGGTGCGCCGGTCGAAATCCTGGGCCAGGCCGACCAAGCCCTCTACTTCGCCAAGGAAAACGGCCGCAACCGGGTGTGCTACTACGACGAACTGATCGACCAGGGCCACCTGCACACCAAGGTGTCCAACGACGACGTCGAACTGTTCTGACCGGCCGCCCCTGCGGCTGCCCAAACAACAAAGGCCCGCGATGCGGGCCTTTGTTTTTGCGGCGCCCTGAAAATCAGAGGCGTTCGCCCACCCAGCCTTGCACGGACGCCAGCGCCGCGGGCAATGCGGACGCATCGGTGCCACCGGCCATGGCCATGTCGGGCTTGCCGCCGCCCTTGCCGCCGACCTGTTGGGCCACGAAGTTGACCAGCTCGCCGGCCTTGACCTTGCCCACGCTGTCGGCGGTCACGCCGGCCGCCAGTTGCACCTTGTCGCCATCGACGGCCGCCAGCACGATCACGGCGGACTTGAGCTTGTCCTTGAGCTTGTCCATGGTGTCGCGCAGGGTCTTGGCATCCGCGCCGGGCAGCTGGGCCGCCAGCAGCTTCACGCCCTTGATGTCCACCGCCTGGGCGAGCATCTCGTCGCCCTGCGCCGAAGCGAGCTTGCCCTTGAGTGCGGCCACTTCGCGCTCCAGCCCCTTCACCTGGTCCAGCGTCTGGCCGATGCGACCGTTCAGCTCGGCCACCGGTGCCTTCAGCACGCTGGCCGCACGGGTCACGGTGTCTTCGAGCTGCTGCAGGTAGGCCAGCGCGTTGCTGCCGGTGACGGCCTCGATCCGCCGCACGCCGGCCGCCACGCCGCCTTCGGCCACGACCTTGAACAGCCCGATGTCGCCGGTGCGCGCCACGTGCGTGCCGCCGCACAGCTCGCGGCTGGTGCCGATGTCCAGCACCCGCACGCTTTCGCCGTACTTCTCGCCGAACAGCATCATGGCGCCGGTCTTCTGGGCCGACTCGATGTCCATCACGCGGGCGCCGGTGGCGGTGTTGGCCAGGATTTCCTCGTTCACGCGGCGCTCGATCTCGCGGATCTGCGCATCGGTCACCGGCGCGTTGTGCGCAAAGTCGAAGCGCGTGCGCTCGGCGTTCACCAGCGAGCCCTTTTGCTGCACATGGCTGCCCAGCACTTCGCGCAGGGCCTTGTGCATCAGGTGGGTGACCGAATGGTTGCGCATGGTGGCCGCGCGCAGGGCCGTGTCCACCTCGGCATGGACCGTGTCGCCCACGTTGAGGGTGCCGGCTTCCAGGCTGCCGTGGTGGCCGAACACATCGGCCTTGATCTTGAGCGTATCGGCCACCGCGAAGCGGGCCGAGCCGCTGGTGATCACGCCCTGGTCGCCCACCTGGCCGCCGCTTTCGGCATAGAACGGCGTGGTGTCGAGTACCACGACGCCCTCTTGCCCGGCGCGCAGCGCGGCAACGCCGACGCCGTCCACATAGATGGCGGTGATCTTGGCGGTCTTTTCGGCCAATTGCTCGTAGCCGGTGAAGCGGTTGACGTCGCCGGTGTACTCCAGCGCCTTGTCCATCTTGAACTTGCCGGCGGCACGGGCCTGCGCCTTCTGCTTGTTCATGGCTTCGGCGAAACCGCCTTCATCGACCGTCACGCCGCGCTCGCGGCACACGTCGTTAGTTAAATCGAGTGGAAAACCATAGGTGTCGTGCAGCTTGAACGCAACCTCGCCAGGCAACACCAATCCGCTCCAGTTTCGAACTACTGCATGTAAAGGCCCGCTTTCCGAAAGACCAGGGACGGTCATTTTCAAGCTATCAATTTCAACTGCGCTGATTTGATGGTCGGAAACGGCGACAGTTTCTGCAATCTTCTGATCGTCTTTGAAAGAAACTAGTCGTACGCCCGTTCCTTCTGTAGCAAACCATCGGAGCGATTTGTTCTCAAGAACAGTTTTAGCAAGCTCAATATCCAAAGCTGAATCCAACAAGTTCATGCCGTTGGCCAGCGTCTCGAAGAAGCGTTCCTCTTCGGCCTTGAGCACCTCGGTGATGCGCTGCTCCTGCTCGCGCAGCTTGGGGTAGGCGTCACCCATCTGCTGCGCCAGGTCCTTGACGAGCTTGTGGAAGAACGGCGTCTTCTGGCCCAGCTTGTAGCCGTGGCGGATGGCGCGGCGCACGATGCGGCGCTCCACATAGCCGCGGCCTTCGTTGCTCGGCAGCACACCGTCCACGATGAGGAACGAGGTCGCGCGGATGTGGTCGGCGATCACCTTCAGCGACGGGTTGGACAGATCGGCCGTGTGCGTCTCGCGGCCCGCGGCCTTGATGAGCGCATCGAACAGATCGATCTGGTAGTTGCTGTGCACGTGCTGCAGGATGGCGGCCAGGCGCTCCAGGCCCATGCCCGTGTCCACGCACGGTGCGGGCAGTGGCTTGACGGAACCGTCCTCGGCCATGTCGAACTGCATGAACACGTTGTTCCAGATCTCGATGAAGCGGTCGCCGTCCTCGTCCGGGCTGCCGGGCGGGCCGCCGGGGATCTCGGGGCCGTGGTCGTAGAAGATTTCGCTGCAGGGGCCGCAGGGGCCCGTGTCGGCCATCATCCAGAAATTGTCGGACTTGTAGCGGCCGCCCTTGTTGTCGCCGATGCGGATCACGCGCTCGGGCGGCAGGCCGATTTCCTTCGTCCAGATGTCGTAGGCCTCGTCGTCCTCTTCGTAGACGGTGGCGAGCAGGCGTTCGGCCGGCAGCTGATAGACCTCGGTGAGCAGCTCCCAGGCCCACTTCAGCGATTCGCGCTTGAAGTAGTCGCCGAAGCTCCAGTTGCCCAGCATTTCGAAGAACGTGTGGTGGCGGGCCGTGTAGCCCACGTTCTCCAGGTCGTTGTGTTTGCCGCCCGCACGCAGGCAGGCCTGGACGGAGGTGGCGCGCTGGTAGGGACGCTTGTCGGTGCCCAGGAACACGTCCTTGAACTGCACCATGCCCGAGTTCGTGAACATCAGCGTCGGGTCGTTGCCCGGCACGAGCGGGCTCGACGGAACGATGGTGTGGCCCTTCGACGCGAAGAAGTCGAGGAAAGTCTTGCGGATGTCTGCGACGCTGGAAGTGGGCTGGCTCATCTTGGAATCTGGTGGGGTGCCGAGGTGCCTCAACGCATGTGAGGCCCATGAAGGCCCGGCGAGGGCTGGGGACGTCGATTATAGGTTTCGGGGCATGCCGGAGGGCGGCCCACCCTATTGGGCAGCGCGGCGCCCGTCCAAGGCGCCGGAGATCGGCCCCGCCATGCCCTGCGGGCCTTTCGCGCCCGGCCCGGCCAGGCGCGGGCCTGCGGCTCAGCCGTCCGCGCGGTTCGTGTAGCTGGCGTTGCCCAGGCCCGTGCCCACGGTGAGCACGGCCCAGCGCTTCACGTCGGTGGTGAAGGGCAGCTCCGACAGGCCCTGCACCACCGCATCGTTGTGCAGGCAGACCTGCGTGCGGCCCTGGCCGATGTAGGGCAGGCGCTCGCACAGGTCGCGCGGCAGGTGAAAGCGGATGCTCTCCCAGTTGCCCGGCAGGTTCTGCGTGCCGCCCGCCAGCGACCCGTCTTCGCAGACCAGCCCCGGGCAGGCCACGCCGACGTAGGGCGCGAGGCGGATGTTTTCCTTATCCGCATGGGCCACGAGGTCTTCTAGCATCTCCGCGATGCCTTCGACCAGTTCGTCGCGCTTGGGGGCGTCGTCGGCATGGCCCCACTTCTCGCGGATCAGCACCTCGGCCTTGGACATGTCGGGCGCGCTGTGCAGGTGGGTCTGCACGATGCCGCAGCGCACGTTGGTGCCGCCGATGTCCACGGCCAGGATGGCGTCGTAGCTTTGCAGCAGCGCCGGCGGGGCCAGGTGCACCCAGCCGATCAGGCCGCCCTCGTCCGCGTGGTGGTGCAGGGTGCGCAGTTCGACGGAGGTCTTTTCCTTCTTGAGGATTTCGGCAGCGCGGGCGATGGCCCGTTCGCCCACTTCGCTCTGGTGAAAGCCCCCGCCGATGATCACGCGCTTCACGCCGCGCCAGGTCTTGTGCTTGAGAAAGCACTGCACCACATGGGACAGCTGCAGCGCGTAGTCCTCCGAGGCGGCCTCGATGGCGCGGGCGGCGGTGCCGTCCTTTTCGAGCAGCTCGTCCAGGCGTTGCTTGCTGATCTCGCGCGTGGGCTTGCTGCCCAGCGGGTCCTTGCCGGCCATGTCGGTATAGAGCTTGCGCCAGGCATCGAGCATTTCACGGAAGGCGGTGCGGCTGGCGTTGTCGCCCACGAACCCGTCGCCGTCGCGCAGTTCCAGGCTGTAGCCGTCGATGGTGACCGAGGCCAGGCGCAGGTCGCCGTGCGGTCCCAGCACGCACAGATCGCGCTGCGCCTTGATTTCCTTCTCGCTCATGGCCGGATCGGCGGATTTGTCTTTTTCTTTCTCTTTGTCTTTGGATGCCATGCGTTCCCTGAATCGGATGCGGGCCCGCGGCGCGGGCGACCCGCCGATGGTGGCTCGAGCGGGCACTGCCCCTTCGTCAGCCAAGACGCCCTTTGTCGTCGGACGGCGCCGCGAGGCGAAACCGGTCCCCACACACTAAGAAGGCGTGATTTGCTATGAATTCAGTAGCAATTCAGGCATGAAATCCGACGGCATCAGGGCCAAAACACTTCAAACATCAGCGGGCGGCCCGGCGCGCCCGCCATGCCTGCGCCCTCACCCCGCCCCAGACCGCCAGGAACACGGCAGCCCCGAACACCCAGCCCGACAGCGCGCCGGCCATGCCCCCCGACAGCAGGGTGCCTACGGTGCATCCCAGCCCGGTCATCGCGCCCCAGCCCAGCAGCACGCCGCCGCCCAGTCCCCGCACGGCGTCGCGCCCGGTGGGCCTGCGCGGCGCGAACTGGCCGCTGGCCAGCGCCGCAATGAAGGCGCCCGCGACCAGTCCGCCGATCAGCACCGCGTTGGGCGTGAGCCAGGTCGCCTGCAGGGCCGTGGCGCATCCTGCCAGGCTGTCCAGGCCGTCGAGCCGGTCGGGGATCCACCCTTGCCCCTGCGCCAGCGAGCGGGCCGCGCTGCCCAGCGTCGCCGTGACACCCAGCGGCCGCATGCGCACGATCACGAAGGCACCGATGATCCCCACCGCCAATCCGCCCGCCCAGTACGGCCAGCGACCCACCCACAGTCGCCGCCATGCCTCGCGCAGGCCCGGCACGCCCGGGGGCGCGGCGGCGGCCCCGGGCGCCTCACGGGCGAATCCGCGCCACAGCCAGGCGGCGATGGCCGCCAGCACGCCCAACTGCAGCGCCAGCGCGCCGCCGTAGCCCAGGTGCGCCGGCAGCCACACGACCGGTGCATCGGCCACGCTGGCGCTGTACAGCGGGTTCCAGGTGCGAAACCCCAGGATGAACCCGCCGGCCGATCCGATCAGGGCGAAAGGCGCGACGGGCGAGCCTTCCGCCAGCCGGTACCAGTGCGCGCTGATGCACGAGCCCGACACCACCATGCCGGCGCCGAACGCCAGGCCCGCGGCCACCAGGGCCAGGCTCACCGGGCCGATGTGCATGTCCGCCGGCAATTGCCCGGCCGTGGGCACCGGCACCCAGCTGCCCAGCACGACGGTGTAGCCCACCGTGCCCACGGCCAGCGCCAGCACCAGGGCCAGCAGGCCGCGCGGGTTGCCGTCGGCGAACCAGTCGCGGGCATGGCAATAAAAGCAAAAGCGCGACCGCTGCAGCACCACGCCCAGCACGGCGCCCACCGCCAATGAGAAAGCCAGCGTGCGCCCGCCCGGCTGGGCCTGCAGCGCATGGGCTGCAACCCCCACCGCGGCCAGCAGCCCCCATGAAAACAGTCCCGCAGCGCGCATGGCCAAAACCTCCGGACAAAAAAAAGCCCGCACGCGGCGGGCTTGAAAAGAGACCCCCTACTGACAAACTGTTTTGGCCCGGCGTTACTTGGCGGCCCAGAGGGTGCCGGACGGGTTGGTGATGGGCACGCCCACGGCGTTGCCGTATTCGGTCCACGAACCGTCGTAGTTGCGCACCTCGTAGCCCAGGATCTTGCTCAGCGCGAACCAGGTGTGGCTGGAGCGCTCGCCGATGCGGCAGTACGTGATGATCGGCTTGCTGCCGTCGATGCCCGCGGCGGCATAAAGCTTCTTCAGTTCTTCGGCCGATTTGAACGTGCCGTCTTCGCGCACCGCCTGGCCCCACGGCACATTGGCCGCGCCGGGAATGTGCCCCGCGCGGACTGACAGCTCGGGCACGCCGGCCGGGGCGAAGACCTTGCCGGTGTATTCGTCCGCCGAGCGGATGTCCACCAGCCGGGCATCGCTGCGCCCTTCGGCCACCGCCAGCGCGTCGGACAGCCGGGCCCGCAGCTGGGTGTTGACGCTGGCGACGCGGTAGGTGGTGGCCACGGGTTCGGGCACCCGGTTGTTCAGCGGCCGGTTCTCGGCCTCCCATTTCTTGCGGCCGCCGTCCAGCAGCTTCACGTCCTTGACGCCGTAGATGTCGAACACCCAGGCGCCCCAGGCAGCGAACCAGTTGCTGGTGTCGCCGTAGAGCACCACCGTGGTGTCCGGTGCCACGCCGGCCTTGGACAGCAGCGCCTCGAATGCCTCCTTGCCCACGATGTCGCGGCGCACCTTGTCGTTCAGGTCGGAATGCCAGGAGAAGTTGACCGCGCCGGGCACGTGGCTGCGCTCGTACAGGCCGGGGTTCACGCTGACCTCGATCACGCGGACCTTGGCGTTGTCCAGGTTCTGCGCCAGCCAGTCGGTGGTGACCAGCGGACCCTGCGGTACCGGCGTGGCCGCGAAGGCGGTGCCGCACAGCGCGATGGCCGCGCCCAATGCCAGGGCATACAGGCCGTCGCGCCATGTCGGGAGGTGGCGTTGAAATCGCAGTGCTGCAGTCGTCATCCCTCGTCCTTTCGCTGGAGTGCCCACTGCGCCGTGCGGTGGGCTTGGAGCGAATCTATCGGGGCCGATGCGCTGGCCCAAGCGACAAGAACGCGTTTGGATATGCGCAAAACGGCAGGCTGGACAACAGAGGCGGTGCGTGGGCGCCATCGCATCGTGCCGCATGCGCACCGCTATGCTCGACGGCATGACCCACGCCCTTTTCCGCACCGCCATGGCCCCACGCACCCTGCCCCGTTCCGCAGGCCCGGCCACCGGGCCGCGGCTGGGCTGGCACGGGGCCGTGACGGTGCTGGCGGGCCTGTGGCTGGCGAGCGCTGCCGTCACCGGCGAGGCCGCCGAGGATCGGCACCTGGGTCAGGAGCATGGCTGCATGGCCTGCCACGGCATGGTCCGCAAGCAGGTGGGGCCGGGGTTCGCGCAGATCGCCGAGCGCTATCGCAACGACCCGGAGGCGCCGGTCCGGCTGGCCGGCAAGATCCGCAACGGCAGCGTCGGCACCTGGGGCCGCGTGATCATGCCGCGCCAGGCCCGCATCGCCGAGCCCGAGGCGCGGGCCCTCGCGCTGTGGGTGTTGTCGCAGCCTGCCCCGCCGCCTTGAGCGCTGGCTGGCCCTCTTTCGCCCGGCTCAGGGCGCGGGCGCCTTCATGGCGGCTTCCACCGCCTCGCGCGTGAGGGTCGGCACGAAGCTCTCGATGAAGCGGTAGGCATAGCCGCGCATCCAGCTGCCGCGCCGCAGGCCCAGGCGGGTCAGGTTGACCTCGAAGAGGTGGCGAGCGTCCAGCATGCGCAGGTGGCGGTCGCGGTCGGGGTCCACGGCGATGGAGGCGACGATTCCCACGCCCATGCCCAGTTCCACGTAGGTCTTGATCACATCGGCATCCATGGCGGTCAGCACCACGTCAGGCGTCAGGCCCTCGCGCGAGAAGGCCTCGTCGATGTGCGCGCGGCCGGTATAGCCCAACTCGTAGGTGATGATCGGAAAGCGGGCCAGCTGCTGCAGCGTGACGGGCTCGGCCTGGTCCAGCAGCGCATGCCCCGGCGGCACCACGATGCTGTGCGACCACCGGTAGCACGGCAGCGTGACCAGACTGTCGTAACCGGCCAGCGCCTCGGTGGCCACGCCGATGTCGGCCTCGCCGGACAGCAGCATTTCGGCCACCTGGCGGGGCGAGCCCTGGTGCAGGTGCAGCGACACGTGGGGGTACAGCGCCCGGAAGTCGCGCACCACCTGGGGCAAGGCGTAGCGCGCCTGGGAGTGCGTGGCCGCCACGGACAGGCGCCCTTCCTGCGCGGCGCTGAAGTCCAGGCCGGCGCGCTTGAGGTTCTCGGCCTCCAGCAGCAGCCGCTCGACGATCGGCAGCAGCGTGGCGCCGGGCGGCGTGAGGCCGGTGAGGCGCTTGCCCGCGCGGGCGAAGATTTCAAGGCCCAGCTCTTCCTCCAGCTCGCGGATCTGGCGGCTCACGCCGGGTTGCGAGGTGTAGAGCATGGCGGCCACCTCGGTCAGGTTGAAGCCGCAGCGCACGGCCTCCCGCACAGAGCGCAGTTGCTGAAAGTTCATGCGCCGCCCCTTGCCGGCCAGGCGTCAGCCGATCGTGGAAGGCCTGGGGAAATGTCGGTTGCCACGGAGAGCGGTCGGATCACGGAAAACACCTTTCAGGGAAGCTGCCGCGATCTTAGGAGTCGGCCCTTCAAACCAGAAAGAATATATTTCCATGACTTAGGATCAAAAACATCTGATGATCCATGTCAGTCCACCACCCGACGCCGCAGCAGCGCCATCACGAACACGGCGCCGATGCCCGCCGTGACGATGCCCACCGGCAATTCCTGCGAGCCCAGCAGCGTGCGTGCCACCAGATCGCTCGCCAGCAGCAAGCCCGCCCCAAGCACCCCGGCCAACGGCAGGAACGCGGCATGCAGGGGCCCCGACAGCCGCCGCGCCAGATGCGGCACCATCAGGCCGACGAAGCCGATCACCCCGGCCAGCGCCACGCAGCAGGCCGTCGCCACCGCGGCCACCACGAAGGCCTGCGTGCGCAGCCGCTCGGGCGCGATGCCCAGGCTGTGGGCGGTGTCGTCGCCGGCCAGCAGCGCATCCAGTGCGCGGTGGCGGCGCCAGACGAACACCATGGGCACGGCCAGCCCCAGGCATGCCAGCCACAGGTTGTCCCACCGCGCCAGCCCCAGGCCGCCGAGCGACCAGAAGACCACGGCATGCGCCGCGCGCTGGTCGCCCGCAAAGACCAGCCCGTGCGTCAGCGCGCCGAACAGAAACGACACCGCCAACCCGGCCAGCACGGTCTGCGCGGGCCCCTGCCCGCCCGCGCGGCGCACCAGCAGCAGCACGGCGCCCGCCGCCACCGCGGCCCCGGCGAAGGTCGCGGCCGGCAAGGTCCAGGCGCCCAGCCATTCGCCGGTCAACGTGATGACGGCCACGGCGCCCGTGGAAGCCCCCGAGGACAGGCCGAACAGAAACGGATCGGCCAGGTCGTTGCGCGTGGTGCTTTGCAACAGGCCGCCCACCAGGGCCAGCGTGGCGCCCACCAGCAGCGCCAGCACCACGCGCGGCAGGCGCAGGTCGCGCACGATGGCCTGCGCCATGTCACCCGCGGGCGCGCCGAACGCCCCGGCCCAGGGTCCCGCCAGTGCCACGGCCGCCTCGCGCCACGACACGGGCGCACTGCCCGCGGTGAGCGACGCCATGACCAGCAGCACCAGGGCCAGCGCGATCCCCACTGGGGCCGCGCGGCGCAGCGCGATCCGCAGAGGCACCGCGCTGCGCCGCGCGGTACGGGCATCCGCCCCCGGCGGCGTCATGGTGCCTGCCTCAGGGCGCGGGCCAGCTTTTCGATGGCGTCGATGTTGGCGGGCCCGGGCGTCAACTCGGCATAGCGCAGCGTGACGAAGCGGCGCTGGCGCACGGCGTCGGTCAGCCGCATGGCCGGGTGGGCCTGCAGGAGGCTCTGAAGGTGTTCCGGTCCCTGGCCGTTCTGGTAGTCCAGCAGCACGATGACCTGCGGGTTGCTCGCCGCGACCGTCTCCCAGGCGCTGGTTCCCCAGCTCATGGGGACATCGCCCAGCACGTTGCGCCCGCCCGCGGCCTCGATCAGGGCCGTGGGCATGGCGGCGCGGCCCGCGGTGAAGGGCTTGTCCTCGCCCGAGTCGTAGACAAACACGCGTGGCGGCTGCGGCAGCGGCGACCGGATCGCGGCCCGGACCCGCTCGCGCCATTGCGCGATGAGCCGCTCGGCCTCGGCACGGCGGCCGAAAACGGTGCCCAGGCGCAGCAGGTCGCCGTACAGCAGGTCCATCGTGGCGCGCGGTTTGTCGCCGAGCGTGTGCGCGCAGCTTTCGGTCAGGATCAGCGTCTGGATGCCGTGCGGCGCCAGGGTGGCCGGGGTCACCTCGCCCCCGGGCTGCATGCCGTAATACCAACCGGCGAAGAACAGATCGGGCTTGGCGGCCAGCAGCGTTTCCAGCGTGGGGTACTTGGGGGCCAGCTCCGGAATGGCCCCCAGGCTGCGCAGGAACGCCGCATCGGTCTTGTACCAGCCGGTGATGCCCGTCACGCCCACCATGGACGACTGCAGCCCGAGCGCCATCGCCATCTCGACCATGTTCAGGTCATGCACGACCATGCGCTTGGGCGGCGCGGCGATGCGCAGCGTGTCGCCGCAGTTGGGCACGGTGACGGGGAACCCCGGCACCGCACCCGCGCCCTGCGCCAGCGCGGGGCCCGCGCCGCACAGCACGCCGGCCACCGCCAGCGCCAGGGATCGGCCGGCAGCCCACCGCCGCAGCGCGCGCCTCATGCCGCCACCTTGCGCTCGAACGACCACAGCGTGCCGCCATGGCGCGGGTGCCGCGTGTGAACCAGTTCCATGCCGAACACGCCGGCCACGCGGTCGGCGCTCAGCGCCTCATCGGGCGGGCCGTCGGCCACCAGGGCGCCGCGGTCCAGCATCCACACCCGGTCGGCGAACGAAGGCACCAGGCCCAGCTCGTGCAGCGCGGCCACCACCGTGATGCCGAGCCCGCGTACCAGGGCCAGCAGGTCGGCACGCGCCGCGAGGTCGAGGTGGTTGGTGGGCTCGTCCAGCAGCAGCAGCGCGGGCTGCTGCGCCAGGGCGCGGGCCAGGTGCACGCGCTGGCGCTCGCCGCCCGACAGGGTGGACAGCGCCCGATGCGCCAGGGAGTCGACCGCGCAGGTGTGCAGGGCCTCGTCCACCGCCCGCGCGTGTTCCGCGCGGTCGGCATGGTGCTGGTGGGGCAGCCGCCCGAGGGCGACGTAATCGTGCACGCGGAACGCGAGGTCGGCGGTTTCGGTCTGCCCCAGCACGGCGATGTGCCGCGCACGCTCGGGCGCCGGCCAGGCGGCCAGGTCGTGCCCGAGCACGCTCACCCGGCCCTCGGTGGGCACGGCCCGCGCGCCCAGCAGCCTCAAAAGCGTGCTCTTGCCCGCGCCGTTGGGGCCGACCAGGGCCACGCATTCGCCGCGGTCCGCGCAGGCGTTCACGCCGTGCAGCAGCGGGCGCCCCTGCGGGGTGCGAAAGCCCAGGCCCTCGGCCCGCAGCAGCGCCTGCATGTCACAGCGTCCAGCGCAGGGCCAGCTCGAAGCTGCGCGGCGCGCCCAGCAGGATCTGGTCCGGGTAGAACGGATCGGCCCAGGCCGCGTACACGCGGTTGGTCAGGTTGCGCCCGCGCAGGGTCAGTTGCACGCCGCGGGCCACGTCCATGGCCACGGCGGCATCCAGCGCGGTGTAGGCCGCCAGCCGCACGGTGTTCGCATCGCTGTGGAACCGCTCGCCCACATGCCGCAGCGAGGCCGATACCTGCACCGGCACGCCGGCCACGAAGCGGTAGCCCACGCCGGCGTTGGCCACCACGCGCGGGGCGTTGGGCGGCGTGTTGCCCGAGAGCGAGCCGCCACCGGCCAGCGCGTAGTCCTGGTAGCGCGCGCGGTTCAGCGCCAGGTTGGACCACAGGCTCCAGTGCGCATCGGGCCGCAGCGCCACCGAGGCCTCGGCGCCCCGCGACTGCAGGGCCCCTGCCACGGCCAGCGACTGCCCGCCCTGTGCGGCATAGACGTTGCGGCGCTCGGTGTCGTACACCGCGAACGTCCATTCGCCGCGGTCCTGCCAGAACGACTGCTTGACCCCGGCCTCCACGTTGCGCGTGCGGGTCAGGTCCAGCGGCTGCGTGCCGCGCAGCAGGAACAGGTTGTTGGCCGCCACGTCGGCGCCCGTGGCGTACTGGCCATACACGGTGGTGCCGGCGGCTGGGGTCCAGGTCAGGCCGACGCGCCCCGTGGTCGGGTGCCAGGCCTTGTCGAACGGAAAGCCGGCGCGCGGCGCACCGGCGGCATCGGTGGAGGTGCGCGACAGTTCGATGGATTCGTGCCGCAGTCCGCCGAGCAGCGTCCAGCCCGGCGCAACCGAGAGCCGGTCTTCCAGCGCAAGCACCGTGTTGCGCACGCCGCTCGTCTGCCATTGCCGGGTGAGCGGGCCGTAGGTGCCGCGATCGGGGTTCACCAGGCTCACGCTGTCACCGGGGAAGTTGGCCGCGCCGGGGCGGGTCAGGTCAAGGTCGCTGTATTCGAGCGCCACCACCCAGCGGTTGTCGCGGCCGGCGATCTGGCCGTCCCACTGCAGCTCGGTCTTCTGGCCCACAGAGGTCTGGTCCTGGGCCACGTAGAAGCGCTCGCGGTCCACCAGGCCGGTGCCGGCGTTGAACGCGGCGATCTCATTGTTGAACCAGGTGCGCGTGGCCGTATAGCGGTAGATCTGCGTGCGCAGCGTGAAGGCGCTGTCGATGCGCCAGTCCATGCCGGTGCGCAGCCAGGTCTCGCGCGCATCGTTGCGGTTGTCCAGCACGTTGTAATTGGTGCGCAACGTGCGCCGGTCGATCGCGACCGGGCCGAGCGCGCTGCCGTTGAAGCCCGACGTGTAGGTGCCGGAGACCACGCCGCCTTCGGGCTCGATGCCGGGCGCGGCGGCGGAAACCAGCGGCGTGCCCCAGTAGCTGCTGCCCCGGTCGCGCTTGATCTCGGCCGCCACGAAGAACTTGAGGCCGGGGCGCACATGCCAGTCCAGCCCGCCCGACAGGTGGCGGTTGTGCTGTTGGGTGCCTTGCACGGGGCCGTCGCTGTCCGAGCCGCTCAGGTCGATGCGGTAATCCAGGTCCTTCCAGGCGGTGGTGCCGCCGGAGCCCAGGCGGACGCGGCGCTCGCCGAACGAGCCGGCGGCCGTCTCGACCTCGGTCTGGACCGGGCCGCGGTGCGGCGCGCGGGTGACGAAATTCACCGCCCCGCCCGAGGCGCCCTCGCCCGACATCAAGGAGGCCGCGCCTTTCAGGAATTCGATGCGCTCCAGGTTGGCGGTGTCCATGACGCGCGAGGTCATGTTGGGCGGACCGATCTTGATGCCGTTGTAGAGCGTGTTGATCTGGCTGTTGGCAAAGCCGCGCATCGAAAACGCACTGGGCTCGGCAGGAAAGTCCCCAGCCGTCACGCCCACGGCCGCTTGGGCCGCTTCGGTGACGGTGCGCAACCCGCGTTCACCCAGCACTTGGCGCGAGACCACGTCGATGGACGCCGGTGTTTCGCGCACCGACAGGCCCAGGCGGGACGCGCCCTCGGCCGGCTGGTCCAGCGCGCCCGGCGTGGCTTGCTCCTTCACGACCACCGTGGGCAGCGCGGCGGTGCTGCCGCCCTCCTGGGCGATGGCGCCGGGCGCGGACAGCGCCAGCAAAGGGGTCAACCAGAGGGAAGCTGTCGGGCAAAGCGGTCGCATGATGGGATGGAAAAAGACAGGGAGCGGCCTTTGAGAGCGAGGCCGGCGTGGACGGTGGAAAAGGCAGGCCCCGATGCGCGCGAGCCGTGCGGATGCCAAGGCCGCCGGCGGCCGGGGCAGAGCGCCACGGCGGGATCACAGGGAAAGGTGCCGCAGTTTAAAAGGGGATGAGGATGGCCGAAGGTGAATTTATTTACTACTGCAACTGAGTTGCAACAGCGAATTCTAGACCCAATAACGCAACTTATATGCGTTATTAAAAACTTCCATGCCCTGTGCCTGAACAAAGCCCAAAGGCGAGCCGCCCTTCTCCGGGCCGGCACAGTGCATGCCGGCCACGTGGCCGTCCCCCTTTCTCTCAATGGGCGACGACCGACTCCGCCAGGGGCAGGCGCCAGCGTTCCTCGATTCGGGCGTCTTCGGCGCGGTAGCCCAGCGCCACAACGAGGGGGATGACGGTGCCGCGCGGCAGTCCCAGCAGCTTGGCGACGGCGGACGCGGAGAAGCCCTCCATGGGGCACGAATCGATGCCCTTCGCCGCCGCGGCCAGCAGCAGGGTCTGGGCCGCGAAGATCGCATTGCGCGCGGCCCACTGGCGGCCGCCGATGTGCCCCACAGGCAGCAGCGACAGCGTGGGGCGCGCCCAGGCGGCCAGCAGCAGCCATGGCGACCACAGCACCGACGAGCCCGTACCCAGGATCCGCTGGAACATGCCGATCTGCTTGCGGTGGTAGGCCTTTGATTCCGGCCCCAGCCCGGTCGATCGTTCGACATGGTCGAGCTGCGCCTGGGCGGTGCGCCGCCCGATGGCGGGACTGGCGGCAAAGACGACGAAATCCGCGGCCGATGCCGCCGCCTTCTGCCCGTTGCAGGCCTGTGCGAGGCGGGCTTTCACGGCCGGGGTGCGAACCCAGTGCAGCTCGTAGGGCTGCATGTTTCCGCTGGACGGGGCGAAGGTGGCCTCGCGCAGCAGGGCCCGGACATCCGCTTCCGGAATCGGTGTGGGCCGGAATCGGCGGATCGCCCGGCGAAAGCGGTTGGCGGCTTGGAAGGCATCCCAGGGATGCAGCAGGTCTTGTGTTTTCATGCTTTAAATCGTAAGTTAAAGCTTTTATTTCCGAAACTCGCGTTCCTATGCCGTCCCCGCGCAAAAGCAAAACCGCTGCCACGCCCCGCAAAATCCCGGTCCAGGCGCGCTCGCGCGCCACCGTGGATGCCATCATGCAAGCCGCGACTTACATTTTGACCCAGGTGGGCTGGGCAGGATTCACCACGAATGCCATCGCCGAGCGCGCGGGCGTGAACATCGGCTCGCTCTACCAGTTCTTTCCGAACAAGGAGGCAGTGATCGCGGAACTGCAGCGGCGCCACGCCGTCGAGACGCGCTCCGACCTGCGCAAGGCGCTGCAGGTCCTGCCGGAGCAGCCCTCCCTGCGAAAGGCGCTGACGGTGATCGTCGAGATGATCGTGGAGGAGCACCGCGCCGCGCCCGCCGTGCACAAAGCCATCTACGACGAACTGCCACGCACGGTGCGCGGCCTGGAAGAAGACAAGCACCAGCTGCGCGGGGAATTCCTGGAGGTGATCCGGCCGCTCATGCAGAACGTGCCGGACCCGGACCTGGCGACCTACCTGGTGGGCGTGGCCGCGCATGCGGTCGTGCACACCGTGACCGCGGAGCGGCCCAAGTTGCTCGGCGACCCCCGCTTCGCCCCGGAGCTGGTCACCTTGCTGGAGAACTACCTGTGCCGCACCGCGCCTTCGCAGCGGGACGAAAACGCCTGAGACAGCCGCTTCGCTTGGCCGCGCCGGGCGTGCGCCCTACCAGCGCCGGCCCAGCGGCAGGTACCGCAGGACGCTGGCCAGGCCCTGGCGCCCGCTGGCGGCCCGCACCAGCAGCGCACTGCCCAGCGCAGAGCCGACGGTGCGCCGCAAGGGCGAGGGGCTGCGGCGCGAGGCCAGCAGCAGCGCGGCGCCCGCACCCAGCACCAGCCAGTGCTCGCCCTGGAAGCCGGGGCGCCGGTCGTCGTACCGCTGGAGCCGCTTGAATGATTCGATGGGAGAAGGATTCATGGGAGTGCCTCGTTGGAACAGGCCTCGACGCTACCGAGGCGCCGCGCGCCACGGTGTCGGAAAGCGCCCGCACGGATGAAGGCGGACACGCCGGGCGCCTGTGCCGCAACACGCGCTACCGGGATTGCCCCGCCATGAAAAAGGCGGCCCGCAAGCCGCCTTTCAAAAACAGATGCTACTTTTTTTATAGCACGATGCCCTAGTGAATCATGCGCCGGGGCCGTTTTTGACCCCGACGCCCTTCACAGCTTGGCGATCGACACCTCGGTGGATTTGACCAACGCCACGACGTCGGAGCCCACGACCAGGCTCAGTTCATCGACCGAGCGCGTCGTGATGACGGAGGTGACGATGCCCCAGGGCGTCTCGACATCGACCTCGGACACGACGTCGCCGCGGACGATCTCGCGCACTTTGCCCTTGAATTGATTGCGCACGTTGATGGCTTGAATGGACATGGTTTTCTCCTTGAAAAGTCCGGGAACGGAAAACGGTGGGATCGAAAATCAGGGGAACGGGACAAAGGAAAGCGGCGTTTCAGACCGCCCAGCGCAGCCCGTGTGCGGGAATGCCGGGCCAGGCCGGATCGGCCGGCGGGTCGGCATCGGGCTTTTGCAGCACGCGGTCGAGGATGCGTTTTTCGATGGCGGCGAAGGCGGCATCGCCCTGCGAGCGCGGGCGGGCCAGGTCGATGCGCTCGTCCAGCGCGATGCGGCCGTCCTCGATCAGCACCACGCGGTCGGCCAGGGCCACGGCCTCCTGCACGTCGTGGGTGACGAGCAGCGCCGTGAAGCGATGGCGCTGCCACAGCCCCTCGATGAGGCGGTGCATCTCGATGCGGGTGAGCGCATCCAGCGCGCCCAGCGGCTCATCGAGCAGCAGCAGGCGCGGCTGGTGCACCAGGGCGCGTGCCAGGGCCACGCGCTGTCGCTGCCCGCCCGACAGCCGGGCCGGCCATTCGCCCTCGCGGTCGGCCAGGCCCACCTGCGCCAGCACCTCGCGGCCCCGCGCCTGCGCGGCCTTGGGCAGGCCGATCGTCACGTTGTCGAGCACCCGGCGCCAGGGCAGCAGCCGGGCTTCCTGGAACATGATGCGCGTGTCGCCGTGCAGGCCGGCCACGGCTTGGCCGTCGGTGGTGAGCGTGCCGCTGCTGGCGGCCTCCAGCCCGGCCACCAGCCGCAGCAAGGTGCTCTTGCCGCAGCCGCTGCGGCCCACGATGGCGATGAATTCGCCGGGTTCGATTTCCAGTTGCGCGTTGCGCAGCACCTCACGCTGGCCGTAGCGCTTGGACAGGCCGCGCGCCTGCAGGCGCACGCCGCCGGCGGGGGATGCAGAAGAGGAAGGTCGGGCGTCAGGCATGGGGTCAGGCTCCGGGCTTGAACAGGGGAACGGCCAGGGCATCCACCCGGCTCGGGATCAGCTTCTCGGCAAAGAAGGCATCGGCGATGCGCTGCTGCTCGGCCAGTCCTTCGGGCACCACGGGCCGCACGGAATAGCTGCGGCGGCCGTTGGCCTGCTCGATGACGGCCGCATCCAGGCCCCACACGGGGGCCAGCAGCGCGGCGGCCTCCCTGGGGTAGGCCTTGGTCCAGCGGCCGGCCTTTTCCAGTTCGGCATACAGGGTGCGCAGCACGTCGGGCCGCGCCTGGGCGAACCGGGTGCTGGCCAGGTAGTAGCGCTGGTACGACGCCAGGCCCGTGCCGTCGGCCAGCACCCGGGCGCCAGACTGCTGCCGCGCGGCTGCGAGGAACGGGTCCCACACCACCCAGGCATCGATGGCGCCGCGCTCGAAGGCGGCGCGGCCGTCGGCGGGCGTGAGGTAGGCCGGCTCGATGTCCCTGAACGACAGGCCGGCTTTTTCCAGCGCGGCGATCAGCAGGTAGTGCGCGCCCGCCGCCTTGGCGAAGCCGACCTTCTTGCCCTTGAGCTCGGCCACGGTCTTGAGCGGCGAGTCCGCCCGCACCAGGATGGCCTGGGCCGTGGGCGACGGTGCCTCCTGTGCCACGAAGGTCACGCGGGCCCCGGCGGCCTGGGCGAACACCGGCACGGTGTCGGCCACGTCGGCGCTGAAGTCCAGGTTGTCGAGGTTGAGCGCCTCCAGCAGCGGCAGGCCGCTCGTGAACTCGTGCCACGCGGGCTGCACACCCAGCGGCGCGAGCTGCTTTTCCAGCGTGCCCTGCACTTTCAGCAGCGCGGTCAGCGTGGACGACTTCTGGTAGCCGATGCGCACGGTGGCGCCCGCAGGCTGCGCATTAGCCAGCCCCGCTACGGACAACCCCAACGCGGCCAGCAAGGCACGGCGATCGAAATGCAAACTCATGACGTTCCTGTACAGGTGAGAGATGTCAAAAACCGGCGCGGCTCAGGGCCAGCAGACGCCGTGGAACCGGCTTTGCCGGGCCACCGGCGGCGTCCCCCTTCCCGACTCGCCGCGCGAGTCGAGAGAAGGGGGAAGGCGCGCAGCGCCTCAGGGGGTTGTTCACTGATACCCGGGGTGCCAGCGCAGCCACCAGTGCTCCAGCCCGCGGGCGAACACATCGGCCAGCTTGCCGAGCAGCGCATACAGCAGGATGCCCACCAGCACGATGTCGGTCTGCAGGAACTCGCGGGCGTTCATGGTCAGGTAGCCGATGCCGGCCTGGGCCGAAATCGTCTCGGCCACGATCAGGATCACCCACATCAGCCCCAGCGAAAAGCGCAGGCCCACCAGGATGGACGACAGTGCGCCGGGCAGGATGATTTCGCGGTACAGCTGCCAGCGCGACAGGCCGTAGGTGCGGCCCATCTCGATCAGGCCCGGGTCCACGTTGCGGATGCCGTGGAAGGTGTTCAGGTAGATCGGAAAGAACACCGACACGCTGATGAGGAACAGCTTGGCCGACTCGTCGATGCCAAACCACAGGATCACCAGCGGAATGAGCGCCAGCGCCGGGATGTTGCGCACCATCTGGATGGTGGAGTCGAGCAGCGTCTCGGCCAGCCGCAGCGAGCCGGTGAGCAGCCCCAGCACCAGCCCCAGGCCGCCGCCGATCGCCAGGCCCGCCAGGGCACGGCTGGCGCTCACCTTCACATGGGTCCACAGCTCGCCCGATTCGGTGAGCGTCCACGCGGCCTTGACCACGTCCAGCGGCGCCGGCAGCACGCGGGTGGACAACCACCCCAGGGCGGACGCCACCTGCCACAGCGCGATCAGCGCGACCGGCACCAGCCAGGGCAGCAGGCGGCGCCATACGGCGGTCACCAGCTGCACCAGCGGCGCGGGCAAGGCGCCCGCCGGGCCTTCGGGCGACTCGGGCAGGGGCGAGACCTGCAGCTCTCGTACCGTATCGGTCATGCGTCGTACCTCGGTTCGTTGTCGGGTTCGAGGAACTCCAGCTGGTTGCCCGCCGGGTCCTTCACATAAAAGCGCAGGTAGCCGGGCAGCGCCCGGTTCTCCACCAGCGGCAGCTCAGCCTGCAGCAGCCGCCCGCGCAGCTCGGGCAGGTTCTCCACCTCGAACGCCAGGTGGGACACGGCAGGCGCCGGCTGCCAGCGTTCGGTGGGCACCAGCTCGATGCGCTGCGCCCCCGCGGCAAAGCGCAGGGTGCTGCCGATGGGGTGGATCAATTCCGGCAGCCCCAGCAGCGTGCTGTAGAAGTTGCGGATCTGGCCCTCGGCGCCCGCCGGAAAGGCCAGTTGCACATGGTTGATGGAATGGATCGCCATGGTCTGCCCCGCCGCTCAGCTTTGCGACGCGCGCGGCGCGTACTGGTTGCCCACGACCTCGCCGAATGGCCCGCCGGGCGCGCCGCCCGCGAGCTTTTCCTGCAACGCCAGCGGCAGCAGCGGAAACACCAGCTCGGCAAAGCGGTACGCCTCTTCGAGGTGCGGGTAGCCCGACATGACGAAGGTGTCGATCCCCAAGGCGGCGTACTCCTTGATGCGGTCAGCCACGGTCTGCGGATCGCCCACCAGGGCCGTGCCCGCGCCGCCGCGCACCAGGCCCACGCCGGCCCACAGGTTGGGGCTGATCTCCAGGTCGGCCCGGGAGCGCCTGGCCCCGCCCGAATGCAGCGCGGCCATGCGGCGCTGGCCCTCGGAGTCCATGCGCGCGAACACGGCCTGGGCCTGCACCACGGTTTCGTCCTTCACGCGGCTGATGAGGCTCTCGGCCGCGGCCCAGGCCTCGGCATCGGTCTCGCGCACGATCACGTGCAGGCGGATGCCGAACTTCACCGTGCGGCCCAGCCGCGCGGCCTTCTCGCGCACATCAGCCACTTTCTTGGCCACTTCGGCGGGTGGCTCGCCCCAGGTCAGGTAGGCCTCCACCTGTTCGGCGGCCAAGTCGTGCGCGGCGGCCGAGGAGCCGCCGAAGTACACCGGCGGATACGGCTTTTGCAGCGGCGGGAACAGCAGCTTGGCGCCCTTGACCGAGAGGTGCTTGCCCTCGTAATCGAAGGTGCCGCCGTCGTGGCTGCGCGTGAGGATCTCGCGCCAGATGCGGATGAACTCGGCCGACTGCTCGTAGCGCGCCGCATGGTC
This sequence comes from Acidovorax sp. SUPP1855, assembly GCF_030158955.1. Classification (NCBI taxonomy): domain Bacteria; kingdom Pseudomonadati; phylum Pseudomonadota; class Betaproteobacteria; order Burkholderiales; family Comamonadaceae; genus Acidovorax; species Acidovorax sp. SUPP1855. The sequence goes on from NZ_BQXI01000009.1 coordinate 140,763, forward strand.
GAGGAACACGCCGTCGCCTTCCAGCTCGACCTGGTCGCCGCCCGTCACCAGGTTGATCAGCAGCCGCCCGCCCGAGAGCCGGTCGAACGTGGCCGCCATGCGCGCGGCCAGGCTGGGCTGGTGCAGGCCCGGCCGCACGGCCACCAGGAACTTGAGGCGGCGCGTCACCGCCACCAGGCTGGACGCCACCACCCACGGGTCTTCGCACGAGCGCCCGGTGGGAATGAGCACGCCTTCGTAGCCCAGGCTGTCGGCCGCGACGGCCACCTGCTTCACGTAGTCGTGGCTGAGCTGGCGCGCGCCTTCGGTGGTGCCCAGATAGCGGCTGTCGCCATGGGTGGGAATGAACCAGAACACTTGCATGCGATGACCTCGTCGTCGTTCAGTAGGAAATGGCGAAAAATGGCGCCCGCGCCACGGCCCGGCGCCGGCGCGCAGCCCGGGGTGCCGGGGCGAGCGCCAGCACGCGGGCGCTTTCGCGCGGCGCCGACAGGCCCCAGGCCTGGGCGGTCACGCCCAGCACCCGGCGCACGCGCACCTGCAAAGGGGTTGGGAAAGGTGCGGACATGGGGGCACCCTTTCAGAGCAGGTCCACCGGAGCGGCGTCCTGCAGGTTGAGCTTGCGGGGGATGAGCTTCAGGTCGAAGAAGGTGTCGGCGATCACCTGCTGCTCGGCCAGGATGTCGCGCGACACCAGCGAGGTGCCGTAGCCCGCCCGGCCCACGAACAGCTCGGTGACGGCGCGGTCCAATCCCAGCACGGTGGACAGCTCCGCCGCGGCCTCGGCCTTGTGCGCGGCAATCCACTTGTCGATGGCGTCCACCTCCTGGATGGCGACGCGCAGCACGTCGGCGTTCCTGGCGGAATAGTCGCGCGAGGAAAAGTAGTAGGCGCGGTTGTTCGCCACGCCCGTGGCATCGGCCAGCACGCAGGCCTGCAGCGTCTTTTGCGCGGAGGCGAGGAACGGGTCCCAGATCACCCAGGCGTCCACGGCGCCTTTCTCGAAGGCCGCCCGCGCATCGGGCGGCGCAAGGAAGACCGGCTGCACATCGCGGTAGTGCAGGCCATGCTTTTCCAGCACCTTGACCAGCAGGTAGTGCACGTTCGAGCCCTTGTTGAGCGCCACGCGCAGGCCCTTCAGTTCGGCCACGCTCTGGATCGCCGAGCCCTTGGGCACGACGACGGCCTCCAGCTGCGGGCGCGGCACCGTGGCCCCCACGTACACCAGCGGCGCACCAGCGGCCTGGGCGAAGATGGGGGGCGCTTCGCCCACGTCGCCGAAGTCGATCGAGCCAACGTTCAGCGCCTCCAGTTGCACCGGGCCGGCATTGAACTCGGTCCAGGTCACCTTCACGCCCAGCGGCGCCAGGCGTTTTTCCAGCGTGCCACGGGCCTTGAGCAGCGACAGCCAGCCCTTTTGGTGGCCCACGCGCAGGACGCGGTCGCCCTTCTGGGCCAAAGCGGGCGGCAGGCCGGCGGCCAGCACGGTGCCGAGGCCGGAAGCCACCATCCGGCGGCGCAGGGAAGAGAAATTCGAAGTCATGCGATCGGTCTTTCTGGCGAGGTCCACCGGGTGCGGGCGGCGATGCAGCGGCCTGCCCGCGGCGGGCGGGTTCTCAAAAAATGGGGAAGGCTTGGGGAGGAGCGGACGGCGGGGGCCGGCCTACAGGCCGGCGCCGCCCGGGGCGCGTCAGACGCTACATCGCACCTGGGAGAAATGCACCGGCGCGAACCGCGTGGCCTGGGCCGGCGCGGGGCGCAGGGTTTCGGTGATGAGCACGTTCACGGCGTCGTCCAGCCGGGAGGACACGTCGTGCCCCACCTCGTAGGCGCCCTCGGGCGTGAGCGTGACCTGGGCATCGGTGGCGTAGATGCCCGGCAGGATGTGCTTGGCACCCAGCGACTGCAGCACCGGCCGCAGCGCGTAGTCCAGCGCCAGCATGTGGTGGGCACTGCCGCCGGTGGCCAGCGGCAGCACGGTCTTGCCCTTGAGCGCCGTCTGCGGCAGCAGGTCGAGAAAGACCTTGAGCACGCCGCTGTAGGCCGCCTTGTAGACGGGCGTCGCCACCACCAGCACGCTGGCCTCGGCCACGCTGTCCACCGCGTGGGCGATGGAGCGGTGGCCCGTGTCCGCCAGCAGCAGCGCCTGGGGCGACAGGTCGCGGATGTGCAGGCGCTGCACCAGCGCACCGCGCACCGACAGGCGCTGCGACACGGTATCCAGCAGGGCGGCGGAGCGGGAACGCTCCGAGGGGCTGCCGGCGATCAGGAGGACGGACATGGAATGGGGCTTTCTAGCGCGGGCGGATTGGCAAGAGCGCCGTCGTCTTCACTTCTTGGTGTAGATCTGGTCGAAGCTGCCGCCATCGGCGAAGTGCGCCTTGTCGGCCTTCGCCCAGCCGCCGAAGGCCTGGTCGATGGTCACCAGCGTGAGCTTGGGGAACTGCTTGTCGTACTTGGCCTTGGCCTTGTCGCCCGTGGGGCGGTAGAAGTTCTTGCCGGCGATGTCCTGGCCTTCGTCGGAGTACAGGTACTTGAGGTATTCCTCGGCGACGGCGCGGGTGCCCTTCTTGTCCACGTTCTTGTCCACCACCGCCACGCTGGGCTCGGCCAGGATGGACAGCGACGGCACGACGATCTCGAACTTCTCGGGGCCGAACTCCTTCAGCGCCAGGAAGGCTTCGTTCTCCCAGGCCAGCAGCACGTCGCCCACGCCGCGCTGCACGAAGGTGATGGTGGAGCCGCGGGCGCCGGTGTCCAGCACGGGCACATTGCTGTACAGCTTGGCGACGAAGTCCTTGGCCTGCGCGTCGCCACCGTACTTGCGCTTGGCGAATTCCCAGGCGGCCAGGTAGTTCCAGCGGGCGCCGCCGGAGGTCTTGGGGTTGGGGGTGATGACCTGCACGCCGGGCTTGGCCAGGTCGTCCCAGTCCTTCAGGCCCTTGGGATTGCCCTTCTTCACCAGGAACACGATGGTCGAGGTGTAGGGGGCCGAATTGTGCGGCAGGCGTTTTTGCCAGTCGGCCTTGACGAGGCCGCCGTGCGTGACAAGCGCATCGATGTCGCCGCCCAGTGCCAGCGTGGCCACGTCGGCATCGATGCCGTCGATGATCGAGCGCGCCTGCTTGCCGGAGCCGCCGTGCGACTGCTTGATCGCCAGATCCTGGCCGCTCTTGGCCTTCCAGTGCTTGGCGAACGCCTGGTTGTATTCGACGTACAGCTCCCGGGTGGGGTCGTAGGACACGTTCAGGAACTGCACCGGCTGGGCCAGCGACGGCAAAGCCGTCAGGGCCATACCGGCCAGCAGGGCGGCGGCGAGGGGAAACTTGATAAAGTCGCGGCGAACGTTCATGAGAGGCTTTCTTTTGTGGAATGCGGTCCGGTGCAAATCACCGATGCAACGCATTCTGAAAGTCGCTCTTCAAAACTGGAACTACTGAAATTTCAGTTTTAAATACCTAAAACATCTAAACCACCTTTCCAGGACCCTTCCCCATGGCACGTACCGTTCAATGCATCAAACTCGGCAAGGAAGCCGAAGGCCTCGACTTTCCCCCCTATCCCGGTGACCTGGGCAAGCGCATCTGGGAGGGCGTCAGCAAGGAAGCCTGGGCCGCCTGGCTCAAGCACCAGACGATGCTGGTGAATGAAAACCGCCTGAACCTGGCCGACGCCCGCGCCCGCCAGTACCTGGCCCGGCAGATGGAGCAGCACTTCTTCGGCGAAGGCGCCGACGCCGCCCAGGGCTACGTGCCGCCCAGCGCCTGAACCGCCGGGAATGAACCCGGCTCGGTTCCTGCCGGAGCCCATCGACTGGCTGGCGGACGGCACCCCTTACAGCCCGCGGTTCGGCGACCGTTACCACAGTGAAAACGGCGGCCTGGACCAGGCGCGCCGCGTGTTCCTGCACGGCTGCGGCCTGCCCCAGGCCTGGGCCGGCCAGCCGCGCTGGCGCATCCTGGAGACCGGCTTCGGCCTGGGGTTGAACTTCCTCGTGACCTGGGCGGCCTGGCGCAGCGACCCCGATCGCCCTGCCCTGCTGCACTTCGCCTCGTGCGAGGCCTACCCCGTGGCCGCCGGCGACCTGCTGCGCGCCACCAGCGCCCACCCCGACCTCGCGCCCCTGGCGCAGCAGCTGCACGACCAGTTCTGGGGGCTGCTGCCGGGCGTGCACCGCCTGTCGTTCGAGCAGGGCCGCGTGCTGCTCACGCTCTATGTGGGCGATGCCCAGGCCATGCTGCGCCAGCAGATGCCGACGGCCGATTCGGTCTACCTGGACGGCTTCAGCCCGCAGCGCAACCCCGATCTCTGGAACGAACACACCCTGAAGGCCGTGGCGCGCTGCTGCCGGCGAGGCACGCGGCTGGCGACCTGGACCATCGCGCGGGCGGTGCGCGACACGCTCGCGCAGTGCGGTTTCACCGTGGCCAAGGTGCCCGGCGTGCCCCCGAAGCGCGACAACCTGCAGGCCACGTTCGATCCGGCCTGGGAACCCCGGGCGGCGCGCAACGCCCCGCCGCCGCTGGAAGTGGCGGCGGCGTCCGAATGCCTGGTGATCGGCGCGGGACTGGCCGGCGCCTCGGTGGCCGCGAGCCTGGCGCGTCGCGGGTGGAAGGTGCGGGTGCTGGACCGCGCCGAGGCGCCCGCGCGCGGCGCCTCCGGCCTGCCCGCCGGCCTGTTCGCCCCCCATGTGTCGCCCGACGACAGCGTGCTGTCGCGCCTGTCACGCAGCGGGGTACGCACCACGCTGCAGGCGCTGTCGGCCCTGCCGGTGGGCGAAGCCTGGAGCCCCTGCGGCGTGCTGGAGCACCGCGTGGACGGCAGCCCGGGGGTGCCGCCGACCTGGGCCGGCGGGAACGGCGGCGAATGGAGCCGCCCCGCCGACGCCGACGCGCTGCGGCAGGCCGGGCTGCCGCCCGGCACCACGGCCTGCTGGCACGCCCGCGCCGGCTGGGTGCGCCCGGCGCGGCTGGTGCAGTCCCTGCTGGACCACCCGGCCATCGCATGGCACGGCGGCGCACAGGTCGCGCGGTTGCGCCGCGTGCCGGCCGGCGAGGACGGAAAGAGCGACGACACTGGGCCGGCGGGCTGGCAAGCCATCGGTGCGCAGGGCCAGGTGCTGGCCGAGGCCCCCTACGCCTTCGTGGCGGCCGGGCCCGACAGCATGCCGCTGCTGGACCACCGCTGGACCCTGCAGCCGCTGCGCGGCCAGGTGTCGTGGGCCGAAGAAGGCGAAGACACCGCGGGCTGGCCGCCCTTTCCGGTCAATGGCAATGGCAGCCTCGTGCCCCACATTCCCGGGCCGGAGGGCGCGAACGGCGCCCGGCGCTGGTATGCCGGCTCCACCTTCGAACGCCACGCCACCGAGCTTCCGCCCAGCAGCGCCGACGAGACGGCCGCACACGCCACCAACTGGAAAAAGCTGCGCACCTTGCTGCCGGCCGTGGCCGACCAGTTGGCGCCCGCCTTCGGCCAGCCCCAAGCGGCCCCAACGGACCGAGTGCCCGGCAGGGAAATCCCCCCCGTTTCGGTCTGGGCCGGCCTGCGCTGCGCCTCGCCCGACCGCTTGCCGATCGCCGGCCCGGTGGACCCGCACGCCCTGCCCGGGCTGTGGGTGTGCACGGCGATGGGCGCGCGCGGAATCACGCTGGCGCCGCTGTGCGGCGAACTGGTCGCTGCCCGGCTGCATGGCGAACCCTTGCCGCTGGACGCCCGCCTGGCCCAAGCGCTGGGCACGGAACGGCTGTGAACCTGGACTGACCCGCGGGCCGGGCAGAAACGGCGCTCAACCCCTTATCGCCGTTTTGCGCCATCCGCCCCGCGCCAACCCGCGCCAGCCTTGAGGAATATGCTTATCCGCATAACGGCCTCACAAAACAATCGTTTGTTTCCATAAAGACTCCCACTACATTCGCCCGCATGCATGATTTGGCATTCGTTTTCGCGGGCTTCGCGGTGGGCTTGATCGTCGGCCTCACCGGGGTGGGCGGCGGCTCGCTGATGACGCCGATCCTGATCTTCTTCTTCGGCGTGAAGCCGCACCTGGCCATCGGCACCGACCTGCTGTTCGCCGCCTTCACCAAGATGGGCGGCACCGTCAGCCTGGCACGCCAGCGGCTCGTGCCCTGGAAGGTGGTGGGCCTGCTGTGCGCCGGCAGCGTGCCGGCGGCGCTGCTGTCGCTGTGGGCCCTCCAGGTGATGGGTCCCAGCAGCAGCACCGCCCAGCGCATCATGACGACCACGCTGGGCGTGGCCCTGCTGCTGACCGCCGCGGCCATGCTGTACAAGGCCTTCGTGTTTTCTCCGGCCCGACAGGCGGCCGACCGGGCGGCGCGTGCCGACGCGGGCACAGACGCCGCACGGCCGCGCCACTGTAGCCTGCCGGTGCTGCTGGGCGCCGTGATCGGCACGCTGGTCACCTTCACCTCCGTGGGCGCGGGCGCCATTGGCGTGACGGTGCTGCTGATGGTGTTTCCCCTGCTGCCGTTGCCGCGCATCATCGCGGCCGACATTGCCTATGCCGTGCCGTTAACCCTGGTGGCGGGCCTGGGGCATGCGTCGCTCGGCTCCGTGGACTGGCCGCTTCTGGTCCAATTGCTGGTGGGATCGCTGCCAGGCATCTGGCTGGGCTCGCGCCTCGTATCCCGCGCGCCGGAGCGGTTGATCCGCTCGGCCCTTTCCGTGCTGCTCGCCTGGGCGGGCGCCAAACTGGTTTTGATCTGAGTGACCCACGATGTACCAATACACAGACTTCGACCGCGAATTCATCCGCCTGCGCGCTGAGCAGTACCGCGACCAACTCGAACGCTTCCAGGCCGGCAAGCTTTCGGGCGACGAATTCAAGCCCCTGCGCCTGCAAAACGGCTGGTACGTGCAGCGCTACGCGCCCATGCTGCGCGTGGCCGTGCCCTACGGCGAGTTGTCCAGCACCCAGCTGCGCGTGCTGGCCAAGGTGGCCCGCGAGTACGACCAGCCCGATGCCGCCCTGCTGGCCGAGGCCCAGGCCACGCAGGAAAAGCTGGGCGACATCCCCCTGCACGACGGCCGGCGCATCGGCACGCAGCTGAAGTATGGCTACGGCCACTTCACCACGCGCACCAACGTGCAGTACAACTGGATTCCGCTGGACAAGAGCGCCGATGTGATGGACCTGCTGGCCTCCGTGCAACTGCACGGCATTCAGACCAGCGGCAACTGCATCCGCAACATCACCAGCGACGCGCTGGCCGGCATCGCCGCCGACGAGATCGCCGACCCGCGCCCGTTTTGCGAAATCCTGCGCCAGTGGAGCACGCTGCACCCCGAGTTCGCCTTCCTGCCGCGCAAGTTCAAGATCTCGCTCAACGGTGCCTTGGAAGACCGCGCCGCCCTCGGCTGGTACGACGTAGGCCTTCAGTTGCACAAGAACGATGCCGGCGAGCTGGGCTTTCGCGTGCGCGCCGGTGGCGGCATGGGCCGCACGCCGGTCATCAGCCCGGTGCTGCGCGAGTTCCTGCCCTGGAACCAGCTCATGAACTACCTGGAAGCCGTGATCCGCGTCTACAACCGCTACGGCCGCCGCGACAACGCCTGGAAGGCGCGCATCAAGATCCTCGTCAAGTCCGAAGGCCAGACCTACATCGACCAGGTGGAGGAGGAGTTCCGGCAGATCGTCGAGATCGAAGGCGGCCCGCACACCATCACCCAGGCCGAGCTGGACCGCGTGACCGCCGCGTTCCGCGAACCCGAGCTGGACCTGCGCCCGGCCGACGCCGAAGCCGAGACTGTGGCCCTGCTGCGCACCGCCGCCGAGAACGACCAGGACTTCGGCCGCTGGCTCACGCGCAACGTGATGCCGCACCGCCACCCGCAGCTGCGCGCCGTGGTGCTGTCGTTCAAGCGCCTGGGTTACGCGCCCGGCGACGCCACCGCCGAGCAGATGGAAGCCGCTGCCGACCTGGCCGACCGCTTCTCGGGCGGCGAGGCGCGTGTGACGCACGAGCAGAATCTGCTGCTGCCCTGGGTGCGCCGCGACCAGTTGCCCGAGCTGTACAAGGCCGCCAAGGCGCTTGGCCTGGCCAAGCCCAACATCGGCCTGCTGACCGACATGATCGCCTGCCCCGGCGGCGACTTCTGCTCGCTGGCCAACGCCCGCTCGCTGCCCATCGCCGAAGCCATCACCGAGCGCTACCAGGACCTGGACGAGCTGTGGGACCTGGGCGAGATCGACCTGCACATCAGCGGCTGCATCAACAGCTGCGGCCACCACCACAGCGGCCACATCGGCATCCTGGGCGTGGATAAAGACGGCAAGGAGTGGTACCAGATCACCCTGGGCGGCGCCGACGGCACGAACCTGTCGGGTCCGGCCATTCCCGGCAAGATCATCGGCCCGTCGTTCAGCGCCAGCGAAGTGCCCGGCGTGATCGAGGCGCTGCTGGCCACCTACCGCACCGAGCGCCTGCCCGTGGTGGACGCCGCCCACGGCCCCCGGCACGAGAACTTCATCGACACCGTGCGCCGCGTGGGCATCGAGCCTTTCAAGGCCGCTGCCCACGCCGCGCGCCACCCGGCCGAAGTCCTCTCCGCCTGACATCCGCCGACGTCCTCAAGCCCCATCGAATCACTATGAAAATAATAGCTGCCAGCGCACACAGCACCAGCGCGGAAGACCAAAAAGTCCTTGAACTGGCCAACGACGCCGACCCGCTCGCGCAAGACCTTGCAGGCATCGAGCGCATCGACCTGCACTTTCCGAAATTCACCGACGGCCGGGCATTCAGCCAGGCCCGCCTGTTGCGCCAGCGCCTGAAGTTCGCGGGCGAGATCCGCGCCACGGGCGAGGTGCTCATCGACCAGCTGGTGCAGATGGCCCGCTGCGGCTTCAACGTGGCCGTGCTGCGCGAGGGCGTGGACATGGCCGACGCGCAGCGCCAGCTGGACCGCTTCCACGCCTTCTACCAGGGCGACGTGACGCACCCGCTGCCGCATTTCCGCGACGCCGCCTGACGCGACGCCCCCCGCCCCGCACACCGACGCCCCCAACGAGATCCCCCGCATGAATGCCCGCACCGAATCCCATGTGCTGAGCCACCTCAGCAACCGCCACCTGGACGCGCTGGAAGAAGAAACCATCTTCATCCTGCGCGAGGTGGCCGCCGCCTTCGAGCGCCCCGCCCTGCTGTTTTCGGGCGGCAAGGATTCGCTGGTGATGCTGCGGTGCGCCGAGAAGGCTTTCGGCGCAGGGCGCATTCCCTACCCGCTGCTGATGATCGACACCGGCCACAACTTCCCCGAGGTGACGGACTTCCGCGACTTCCGGGCGAAGGAGCTGGGGGCCGAGCTCATCGTGCGCAGCGTGGAAGACTCCATGGCGCGCGGCACCGTGCGCCTCGCGCATCCGGGCGAGAGCCGCAACGTGCACCAGTCGGTCACGCTGCTGGAGGCCATCGAGGAATTCCGCTTCGACGCGCTGATCGGCGGCGCCCGCCGCGATGAGGAAAAGGCGCGGGCCAAGGAGCGCATCTTTTCGCACCGCGACAGCTTCGGCCAGTGGCAACCCAAGGCCCAGCGGCCCGAGCTGTGGACGCTGTTCAACACACGGCTGGCGCCGGGCGAGCACTTTCGCGTGTTCCCCATCAGCAACTGGACCGAACTCGACGTGTGGCAGTACATCGACCGCGAGCAGATCGCCCTGCCCTCGCTCTACTACACCCACAAGCGCCAGGTGGTGGAGCGCAAAGGCCTGCTGGTGCCCGTGACCGACCTCACCCCGCCGCGCGACGGCGAAACGGTGGAGACGCGCGACGTGCGCTTTCGCACCGTGGGCGACATCACCTGCACCTGCCCGGTGGAGAGCCCGGCCGCCACGGCCGCCGACATCGTGATCGAGACCCTGGCGGCCGATGTGAGCGAGCGCGGCGCCACGCGCATGGACGACAAGACCTCCGACGCCTCGATGGAAAAGCGCAAGAAAGACGGGTACTTCTGATGACCACCACTACCAATTCAATAGCAGCACAGGCAAGCAATCCGCCGGCATCGGGCCAAAACGATGCCATCTCTGCACTGAAGTTCATCACCTGCGGCTCGGTCGACGACGGCAAGAGCACCCTCATCGGCCGCCTTCTGGTGGACAGCAAGGCCGTGCTGCAGGACCACCTGGCCGGCGTGCAGCGCCAGGGCGAGACCGACTTGGCCCTGCTGACCGACGGCCTGTCGGCCGAACGCGAGCAGGGCATCACCATCGACGTGGCCTACCGCTACTTCGCCACCGAAGAGCGCAAGTTCATCATCGGCGACGCGCCGGGGCACGAGCAGTACACGCGCAACATGGTTACCGCCGCCAGCAGCGCCGACGCGGCCGTGGTGCTGGTCGATGCCACCAAGCTCGACTGGAAGAACCCCGGCCTCGAACTGCTGGTGCAAACGCGCCGCCACTCCCTGCTGGTGCACCTGCTGCGCGTGCACTCGCTGGTGTTCGCGGTGAACAAGCTCGATGCGGTGGAAGACCCGGCGCTCGCCTTCCGCCACATCCGCGATGCGCTGGGCGCGTTCGCTCAGGCCGCCGGCATCGCCGCGCGGGCGACGGTGCCCGTGTCCGCCCTCAAGGGCTGGAACGTGGTGGATGCGCACCCCGGCTGGTGCGGCTACGAAGGCCCGAGCCTGCTGCAGATCCTGGAGCGCCTGCCCAACACGCCCACCGACGTCGCGCTGCCGCTGGCCTTCCCGGTGCAGTGGGTCGAGAAATTCTCGTCCTCCGCCGACACCTCCCAGGGGCGCCGCGTGTTCTGGGGCCGCGTGGCGGCAGGCGCCGTGGCGCCGGGCACGGCCGTGCAGGTGTTCCCGAGCGGCCAGCAGGCCACCGTGGCCCAGGTGCTGGACCACGCGCGCCGCCCCGTGGGCGTGCCGGCCGGCCAGAGCGCGGGCATCGTGCTCGACCGCGAGGTGGACGTGTCGCGCGGCGACTGGATCATCGCCGCGCCGCAGGCCGCCGCCGTGGCCGCCGACGATTTCGATACCCCGGCATCGACGCCGTCGTGGCCCGGCCGGCGCGAGCTGCGCGCCACCGTGGCCTGGATGGACGACGAGCCCCTGGTCGCCGGCCGCGTGTACTGGGCGCTGCACGGCCACCGCTGGGTCAAGGCCAAGGTGCAGCGCGTCGTGCACAAGCTCAACATCCACACGCTGGCCGAAGAAGACGCCGCCCAGCTCGACCCCAACGCCATCGGCCACGTGGACCTGCTGCTGCAGGAGCCCCTGCCCGCCGCGCCGTTCACCCAGGCGCGCGTGCTGGGCTCGCTGATCCTGGTGGATACCGCCAGCCACAAGACCGCTGGCGCGGTGCTCGTGAACGCCCCGGCGGCCTGACCCGAGGCGCCGAATCCTTGCCGTTGCAGGGGCGGCCCCCGGGCCGCTCCCTGAAACGCCCTAAAATCGCGGGTTACCCCCGATCCAACGACAACTCCTGCCATGACTCACGTCGTCTCCGAAAACTGCATCAAGTGCAAGTACACCGACTGTGTGGACGTGTGCCCCGTGGACTGCTTCCGCGAAGGCCCCAACTTCCTCGTGATCGACCCCGATGAATGCATCGACTGCGCCGTGTGCATTCCCGAGTGCCCGGCCAACGCCATCTTTGCCGAGGAAGACCTGCCCCCGGACCAGATCGCCTTCATCAAGATCAACGCCGACCTGTCGCCCCAATTCAAGAGCATCACCAAGCGCAAGGCGCCCCTGCCCGACGCCGACGAATGGAACGGCAAGCCCGGCAAGGTGGCCGACCTGATCCGCTGAAGCAGACAGGCCCCCGACGCCCCGTGAAGATCGAAGCGACCACAGCCCCCTCGAGAACCATCGAGACGGATGCCGCCGTCATCGGCGCGGGGCCGGTTGGGCTGTTCCAGGTGTTCCAGCTCGGGTTGCAGGGCATTGCAGCCCATGTGATCGATGCGCTGCCCCACGTGGGCGGCCAGTGCGCCGAGCTGTACGGCGACAAACCCATCTACGACATTCCCGGCATTCCCGTCTGCACCGGGCGCGAACTCGTCGCGTTGCTGCAGCGGCAGATCGCCCCGTTCCCACCCACCCTGCACCTGGGCCAGCGCGTTGCCACACTCGCGCCGCAGCTCGACGGGCGGCTTTTGCTGCAGACCACGGCCGGCACCGCGCTGCTGGCGCGCACGGTCTTCATCGCCGCGGGCGTGGGCGCGTTCGTGCCGCGCGCCGTCAAGGTTGAAGGCATCGATCGCTTCGAAGGCACGCAACTGCATTACCACGAGGATGCGGCCGACACCGCCGGCCGCCATGTGGTCGTGTATGGCGGCGAGGACGCCGCCGTGGCCCGCGCCATCGCCTGCGCCCAACCGGGCCCGCACGCCGCCGCCAGCGTGACCCTGCTGCACCGGCGCGATGCCTTCCAGGCGCCGCCCGAGGCCCTGGCCCATCTGCAGGCCCTGCGCGATGCCGGCCGCATCGCAGTGATGGCCGGGCAGATCGTCGGCATCGAGGTGCAGCACGACCGCCTGGCCGCGCTGCAACTGATCGACCCGGACGGCCAGCCACGACCGTTGCCGCTCGACGTGCTCATCGCCTGCCTCGGCATCTCGCCGCGCCTGGGCGCCATCGCCGACTGGGGCCTGGCGATGGAGCGCAAGCAGCTCGTGGTCGATACCGCGGCCTTCCGCACGGCCATCCCCGGCATCCATGCCGTGGGCGACATCAACACCTACCCCGGCAAGCGCAAGCTGATCCTGTGCGGCTTCCACGAAGCCACGCTGGCGGCTTTCGGCGCGGCCGAATACCTGTCCGGCGCGCCCGTGGCGTTGCAATACACCACCACCAGCGCCCGGCTGCACGAGCGGCTGGGGGTGGCGGTGCCGGCGGCCTCGGCACCGCCCTAGAATCGCGGCTTCGCCAGGGTTGCCGCCGACCGGCCCCCGTCTGAGACTTTCCCCTTGAATCGGCCGGGGTCATCCTCGCGCAGGCCATCCGCCTCCCGCCGCCACGCCCACCGCATGCCGTCCCGGCGTGCCTTGGGGCCAGCCCGTGCCGCGACCCTGCTGTGCCTGCCATCCACGGAGCTTCCATGCCGCCCTCCTCGCCCCCTGCGCCCGCCAACGACGCGCTGATCCCCATCGCGCCCGACCGCCGCGTCTTCCGTTTCGGCGACCATGCCTCGCTGTGGTTCAGCCTGGGCGTGGGCCTGCTGGTGATGCAGGTGGGCGCCTATCTGATGCCCGCGTTGAGCCCGCGCGAGGCGCTGGCGGCCATCGTGGCCGGGTCGCTGATCGGCGCCGGCCTGCTGGGCTGGGTGGCCAAGATCGGCTGCGACAGCGGCCTGGCGAGCGCCGGACTGATGCATGCCGTCTACGGGCGCGCGTTCGCGGGCCTGCCCATCGGGCTCAACATCGTGCAGCTCGCGGGCTGGGGCGCGTTCGAGCTGGTGGTGATGCGCGATGCCACGGTGGCCATCGGCCGGCAAGCCGGCGCCATGGGCGGGGCCCACTGGCCGGTGCTGGCCACGCTGCTGTGGGGCGGCGTGGTGATGCTGCTGCTCAGCGGCTCGATGGTGCAGCTGGTGCGCCGGCTCATCGCGCGCGTGGCGCTGCCCCTGGTGGTGCTGTCGCTGCTGTGGCTGAGCTGGCAGTTCGTGTCGCTGGCGCAGGCCCAGGGCTTCGCCACGCTGTGGACGCGCCCCGGCGCGGGCGGCATGGGCGTGCTGCCGGCGCTGGACCTGGTGATCGCCATGCCCATCTCCTGGCTGCCGCTGGTGGCCGACTACGCGCGCCACGGCACCTCCGGCCGGTCCGCGCTGCGCGGCACCTGGCTGGGCTACGCCCTGGCCAACCTGTGGTGCTATGCGCTCGGTGTGCTGGTGGCCCTCACGCTGCCCAGCCAGGACCTGGTGACCGCGCTGCTGCTGGCCCAGGGCGGGCTGATCGCGCTGTCGCTCATCCTGATCGACGAGGTGGACAACGCCTATGGCGATGCATATTCGGGCGCGGTGTCGGCCCACAGCCTGCTGCCGCGCTGGGGCGTGCGCCGCTGGGGCATGGCCATGGCGGCGCTGTGCACGGCGCTCGCCCTGGTGCTGCCCATGCACAGCCTGGAGCCGTTCCTACTCCTGCTCAGCTCGGTATTCGTGCCGCTGTTCGGCGTCATCCTGGGCCGGCTGGCGTTCGGTGCGCCGGTGCAGCAGGCCCTGGCAAAGGCGCGGCAGGTGGAATGGCTGCCCGTCGGCCTCTGGATCGCGGGCATCGCCTGCTACCACGGGCTGCCGCGGGTGCTGCCGGCGCTGGGCGCGGCGCTGCCGACACTGTGCCTGTGCTTCGCGCTGGCGTTCCTCACCCGGCCGGGCCGGCGCTGACCCACGCCTGCGGCGCACACGGCCGGCTTGCTTGGCCGCGTGGTGGTTTGAGGCAAAAATCGGACTCCAGCACAATCAAGTCGCCGGCATATAGCTATCACTTTCATAGCATGCCCGCCAGCCTTGGTCGGTGAGGGATGGGCAGGCAGCGCCCCTGCGCGGTCAGCCCTGCACGATGCGCTGCGCCACCGGGCTGTGCCCATGGTTCAGCGGCCCGTGGCCCCGGCCGGTGTGTACATCGGCGCCCGCGGCGATGGCCGCCAGGATGTAGGCGCGGGCATGCTCCACGGCCTGCACGAGCGGCTCGCCGAGCGCCAGGTGCGCGGCGATCGCGGACGACAGGGTGCAGCCCGTTCCGTGCCCGTTGTGCGTGGCGATGCGGGCTGACTGCAGCCGGTGGTACAGGCCCTGCGGCCCGGCCAGCACGTCGATCACCCAGTCGCCCGGCAGGTGGCCGCCCTTGAGCAGCACGGCCGGCGCACCGAGCGCCAGCAGGTCCTGCGCCGCAGCGTCCAGCGCATCGGCGCCGTCCACCGCCCGTCCCAGCAGCAAGCCCGCTTCGTCGAGGTTGGGCGTGACCAGCGTGGCGAGCGGGAACAAGGCCTCGACCAGCACGCCCACGGTTTCTTGCGCGATGAGCCGGTCGCCGCTGGTGGCGACCATCACCGGGTCCAGCACCACGTGCGGAAGGCGGTGGCGGCGGATGGCATCGGCCACCACGCGCACCACCTCGGGCGAATGCAGCATGCCGATCTTCACGGCGTCCACGCCGATGTCCTCCACCACCGCATCGATCTGCTGGCGCAGCATGTCCGGCGGCACGCCGTGGATGGCGCGCACGCCCTGCGTGTTCTGCGCGGTCAGGGCGGTGATGGCGGTCATGCCGTAGCAGCCCAGGGCGCTGAAGGTTTTCAGGTCGGCCTGGATGCCCGCTCCGCCGCCGCTGTCCGATCCGGCGATCGACAGCACGCGTGCGTAGCGGCGGGCGGCCGGCGGCGAGAGGGTCTCAGTGTTCATGGGCAAAAATTATGGCCCATGCGCCAGGTCAAACCGGCGGGCGCGGTCACTGTGCTGTAATCCCTGCACGGACGAAACAGGGGTGTCCCGCCCATGGCGCGCGACTGAGAACATACCCTGGGGCCTGGCGGCCACACCACCGCCCCGCGTGCCCCGCGACCCGATCCAGGTCATGCTGGCGTGGGGAGTTTCATCGGCGGAGCCTTCCCGTTTTGTCCCCCTGTTGGCTTGCAGACAGACGGACCCGATGCGCCCCCTTCTTCTTTCCCCTTCCTCGCCCTCTTCCCTTGCCATTATGGGCGCCGGCCTCATGGGCCGGCTGCTGGCCGTGGAGCTGGCCCACCAGGGCCATGCGGTCACGGTCTACGACGCCGCTGGGCCCGATGCGCAAGGCGCCGCGGCGCGCATCGCCGCAGCCATGCTGGCACCGTTGGCGGAGTCCGCGGTGACCGAGCCCGGCGTGGTGCGCATGGGCCACTACGCGCTCACGCGCTGGCCCCAGTTGCTGGCCCGCCTGAACGGGCCCGTGTTCTTTCAGCAGGAGGGCACGCTGATCCTGTGGCACCGCCAGGACGCGCCCGAGGCCGCGCGGCTGCGCGGACAACTCGAACGCACCACGGCCACCCTGCCGGAACTGCCCGCCCTGCAGGTGCTCGACAGCGCCGGCGTGCAGGCGCACGAGCCGGCCGTGGGCCAGCGCTTCGCCCAGGGGCTGTATCTGCCCGGCGAGGGCCAGCTGGACAACCGGCAACTGCTGGCCGCGCTGGAGGCCAGCTTCGCCGGCCTGGGCATCGAGGCCCATTGGCACTGCCCGCGCGCACCGTCGGACTTTTCGCCCGGCACGTCTGGCCAGCCCGACTGGGTGATCGACTGCCGGGGCCTGGGCGCCCGTGCGCAGTGGAGCGCGCTGCGCGGCGTGCGCGGCGAAGTCGTGCGCGTGCATGCGCCCGAGGTGACACTGCGGCGGCCGACCCGCCTGGTGCACCCGCGCTACCCGATCTACATCGCCCCCAAGGAAGACCACCTGTTCGTGATCGGCGCGACCGAGATCGAATCGGACGACCTGTCGCCCGCCAGCGTGCGCTCCACGCTGGAGCTGCTGAGCGCGGCCTACGCGGTGCATTCGGGCTTTGCCGAGGCCCGCATCCTCGAAGTGGCCACGCAATGCCGCCCGACCCTGCCCGACAACCTGCCCGCCCTCCGCCAGGTGCGCCCGCGCGTGCTGGAGGTCAACGGCCTGTACCGCCATGGCTTCATGATCGCCCCGGCCATCCTCGACGCCGTCATGGAATGGTTGAACCAGGGACAATCGGCCCTGGCCTCCCGTTTCGATTTGGCCCTGCACCTCGACGAAGAGGCGGCCCTTTCCCCATGAACATCACCATCAACCAGACCGCCGCGACCCTGCCGGAGACGGCCACCGTGGCCGACGCGCTGGCCGCCATCGCCGCGCGCCCGCCCTTCGCCGTGGCCGTGAACACCGTTTTCGTTCCCAACACCCAGTACCACCTGCGCCAGCTCGCCGCGGGCGACCGGGTGGAAGTGATCTCGCCCGTGACGGGCGGCTGAGCGCCATGCATTCCCCTTCCAACCCTTCTCACGACAACGACGACACCGATGCACTGGTGCTGTACGGCCAGCGCTTTTCCAGCCGCCTGCTGCTGGGCACCGCCCGTTACCCTTCCCCTAGCGTGCTCGAAGCCGCCGTGCAGCGCGCCCGGCCCGCGATGGTGACCGCCTCGCTGCGGCGCCAGGGCAGCAACGCCGCCGAAACCGGCAGCGGCTTCTGGGAGCTGCTGCGGCGCCTGGAGGTGCCCGTGCTGCCCAACACCGCCGGCTGCCACAGCGTGCAGGAGGCCATCACCACCGCGCAGATGGCGCGCGAGGTGTTCGGCACGCCCTGGATCAAGCTGGAGCTGATCGGCGACGACTACACGCTGCAGCCCGACACACTGAACTTGGTCGATGCCGCCTCGCAGTTGATCCGCGACGGCTTCCAGGTGCTGCCCTACTGCACCGAGGACCTGGTGCTCTGCCAACGCCTCGTCGATGTGGGCTGCCAGGCAGTGATGCCCTGGGCCGCGCCCATCGGCACCGGCCGCGGCCCCGTCAACCCCTATGCGCTGCAGTTGCTGCGCGAGCGCCTGGACGTGCCCATGCTGGTGGACGCGGGCCTGGGCCTGCCCTCGCATGCCTGCCAGGTGATGGAATGGGGCTACGACGGCGTGCTGCTCAATACCGCCGTGGCCCTGGCGCAAGACCCGGTGGCCATGGCCGGCGCCTTCGCCGACGCCGTGCAGGCCGGCCGCACCGCCCGACGCGCGGGCGCCATGGCCGCGCAGGAAGCCGCCCAGCCGAGCACCCCGGTGCTGGGCACCCCTTTCTGGCACCACGATCATGGCTGAAATGCTGCACGGAACCGCTTCGGGGCACGCCGCATCGGTGCGCGCCATCCTGGCCGCGCATGGCGCCGCCTTCGCCGACTTCCCGTCCCAACCGGCCCCCGTGCCGCTGTCCGGCGGCCCGGTGTACCGAGCGGCGCTGGAGGCCTGCAGCGCATTGGGTTTCATCGCCAGCGATGCCGAGTGCCTTGCCCGGGCCTGGCAGGCACAGACGGACCGCACCGGCGGCTTCGATGCCGCGCAGTGGCCCGATGCGCCGCAAGACTTCGGCCTGCAGCCGCTGCCGCACCGCCAGCCCTTCCCCGCCTGCCCCGAGCGGCTGGGCCTCTATACAGTGCTGCCCGATGCGCAATGGGTGGGCCGCATGGCCCGTGCCGGCGTACCCACCGTGCAGCTGCGCTACAAGACGGACGACGCACAAACCATCGTGCAGGAAGTGCGGGCCGCCGTGGACGCCGTGCGTGGCACGCATGCCCTGCTGTTCATCAACGATCACTGGCAGGCCGCCATCGACGCGGGCGCCTACGGCGTGCACCTGGGCCAGGAAGACCTCGATGCGCTGGCGCCCGCGCAGCTGCAGGCCATCCGCGACGCCGGGCTGCGCCTGGGGGTCAGCACCCACGGCTATGCGGAAATGGTGCGCGCCGATGCCGCGGCGCCCAGCTACGTGGCCATGGGGGCCGTGTTTCCCACCACGCTCAAGAAGATGGCCACCGTGCCCCAGGGGGTGGCACGCCTGGCCGGCTACGCCCGCCTGATGCGGCACTACCCGATGGTCGCCATCGGCGGCATCGGGGCGCCGCAGTTCGGCGAGGTGCTGGCCACGGGCGTGGGCTCGATCGCCGTGGTGCGGGCGCTCGTCAATGCCGACGATCCGGAAGCCGCGGCGCAGGATCTGATGGCCCGCATGGCCGATTGACACCGGCCACGCCTGGCAGGCGCGCCGCCACGGCAGCGAGCCGCAACGCGGGGCATGCCCGCATCGAAAAAGGCCCCGAAGGGCCTTTTTTAAGTCACTTGTCCGTGCGCTGCTTTCGCTCCAGCTCTTCGAGCTCCAGCCGCAGTTCCATCTTGTCGTTGTCCATGCCGAAGCCGACCGGTTGCCCGGCAGACGGCGGCGCGGTGACGGGCACCGGGGGCAGCTCGCTCAGCGTGAGCGGCGGCGGATCCGTCAGGTCGATGTCCAGCATGGCCTCGGAGATCGGCTTGGGGGCCAGCGGCGCCGGGATCGACTCCCAGGAGAACCCGGCAGACAGCGAGTCCAGCGATTGCAGTTCCTGCTCCCGGCGCGCGGAGAGGCTGTCCACACCGAAGGCGCTGGCGGAAGGCAATTCCGGCTCGGGCTCGATTTCCAGCGGCGGGGGCGTGAGGGGTGTGGTGCGGGTGCGTGGCGGCGGGGCACCGCGGGCACTGGCCGGTGTGGTCTGCGCGATGGCCAGCAACAGCAACAGATCGTCGTAGGCCGCCAGATCGAACGGCGACGCGATGGCGTCTTCGCCGCGACGGAACAGGCAGCCTTCGAGGGTTTCCAGCACTTCGGGGGACGACCATTCGGCCTCGATGGCTGCCAACGCTTCCGTGTAGCTCTCCAGCGTCAGGCCCGTCCGGTGGAACGAGGAGAACTCCGGCACCTGCGCATTGAACTGCGCCTGGAACTGGGCCCGCAGCTGATTGAAGCTCTCCACCCGGCTGAGCGTGTGGTACAGGCGCAGCAACTCCAGGTAGGCGAAGGGCGAGGTCTCTCCATGCTCGGCAATGTGGCGCTTGAGCACGCCGATGGCCTGGTCATGCTCGCCCACCGACACGAAGAAGTCGGCCTGCTGCTGGATGTCGAACAGGTCCTCCGGATGCACGATGGGTGCGGCGCGGACGGCCAGGGCCGGCGGCGGCACCACCGATACGGGTGGCACGGGGGCCGGCGGCGCCAGGGGCGCGGGCGCGCTGCGCAATGAGGGTTCAGTGCGGCGCATCACCGGCGGCGGAGCGCGCTCGGGCAAGGTGGCGGCGCGCGGCGCGGGCTTGGCGGGTGCCGGGGCCGGCATCGGCGCAGGCACGGGCACCGCCACAGGGGCCGGGGGCACGACCGGCTCAGGCATGCCCGCCCAATCGTCCGCCGCCTGCGGCGCGGTCTGGAGGGACTCGCGCCCTGCCGGCCCATCCACCACCGCGCCGGCTACGGGGCCGTTGCCGCCACTGGCAGCGACGGCATGGCTCCAGGCCAGCGCCGACTGGCGGCGTGCGCGCGCCCAGATCCAGGCAGCCAATCCCAGGGCCAGAACCAGCAAGGCCAGCAACCCGTAAACCACCGTGGCGGAAAACCGCTCGGTCTCGGCGGCTTCCAGCTGCTGCTTGAGCTGGGCGGCGGCCGCGCGCTCGGAGGTGGCCTGGGCACGCTGCGCTGCCACCTCGGCTTCGAGCTTGCCGGTGCGTGCCGCGGACTGCTGCAGTTCTTCCACCGGCGTGTTCAGGGCCTTCCACAGCGCAGCGGCTTCGGTGCGCTGGGGGCTGGCATCGGTGGCGGTGGGCGCGGCCATCTCCGGCGCCGCACGCAGCGGCAGCGGGGCGTCGAGCCACACATCCAAAGGCTCCATCACGAGGCGGGGGCGCTCAACGGGCGCCGGCTGCTGCGGGCTGGTGAACACCGCGCGGCCCGATGCGGGCGTGGCGGGGGCCGCCGCAGCACGGGGTGCGGGGGCATTCGCGGCAGGGGCCCGTAGGGGACGGGACGCCGCCGCGGGCCTGCGTGGGGGTGCATCGGTGGTGGCTGCTGCGGAAGTCCGTCCCGCACCCGTTGCAGCCGCGCCGTCGCCTGCCAGCCCGGCACCTGTGGCCGGTGCCGTGCGAGGCCGCGCCAATTGGCCCAGGTCCACGGGGCGGGATGTGCCAGCCGCCGATTCGGGCAACTGCGCAAAAAAAGTGTAGTTTCGTGTAACACCGCCGCGGCATCCCGCGGTGAGCCTGGCGGTGAGAATGGGTTCGTCGGCCGACACATTGGCCTGCACGCGCACGGCAGCGGATCGGCCGGCCGAGGCGGGTATCGGCGTCACCCGCACTTTGGAATCCGGCACCGGCGTCTCGCCGGAAACCAGCCGGGCCGCCACGCAGGAAGATTCGATGTCCGTGCCCGGGTCGGGCTGCACCTCGAACACCAGATCCACCGGAGCGCCCAGCACCACGGCGCCGCGGCTCGCGCCCAGCGAAAGTGCCGTGGCGCTGCAGGCAACCATCGACAAACTTGCACCAAGAATCGCGTTACTTATTTTCACAACAGTTTCTTTTTTGTTCGGCCCATTCTGGCACATAAGTACTCCCCAATACGCCGCCGCCATAATGCGCCCCATGACCAGCAACCCATTTTCCTTCGTGGGCATCATAGGCACCGGTGCCATGGGCCAGGGCATTGCCCAGATGGCGGCACAGGCCGGCAGCAATGTTCTTCTATTTGATGCCAAGCCTAACTCAGCAGGCGAAGCGATTGACCATATCAAGCAGCAATGGCTGCGCCTCGTAGGCAAGGGCCGCATTACCGAAAGCCAGGCCGGCGACTGGCAGGCGCGGTTGGCGGCGGTGTCCTCGCTGGAAGGTCTGGCGCAATGCGACCTGATCGTCGAAGCCATTGTGGAGCGGCTCGACGCCAAGCAGTCGCTTTTTGCACAGATGGAGCGCATTGTCGCCACAGATACCGTGCTGGCAAGCAACACGTCGTCGCTTTCGGTGACGGCCATTGGTGCGGCGCTGCAACACCCACAGCGTCTGGCGGGTTTCCATTTCTTCAATCCCGTGCCGCTGATGAAGGTGGTGGAAGTCATCGCCGGCCTGCGCACGGACCCCGCCGTGTGCGAGCGGCTCGCCGCGCACGCCCGCTGCATGGGCCACACCCCGGTGCAGGCGCAGGACACGCCGGGCTTCATCGTCAACCATGCGGGACGGGGCTACGGCACCGAAGCGCTGCGGATCGTGAGCGAGGGCATTGCCGATTTCGCCACGGTGGACCGCATCCTGCGCGACCAGGTTGGCTTCAAATTGGGCCCCTTCGAGCTCATGGACCTGACCGCGCTCGACGTGTCGCACCCGGTCATGGAATCGGTGTACCACCAGTATTTCGAGGAGCCCCGCTACCGCCCCAGTGTGATCACCGCCCAGCGCCTGGCCGGCGGCATGCTCGGCAGGAAGACCGGCGAGGGCTTCTTCCGCTATGCCGACGGCGTGGCGCAGGTGCCCGCGGAGCCGGCCGCACCGGTCGTGGACCACATACCGCCGGTCTGGGTGTCCCCCCGTGCCGCGCGGCGGGCCGAGCTGTACCAGTTGCTCAAGGACCTGGGCGCGCAGATCGAAACCGGCACCTCGCCCTCTCCCAACGCGATCACGCTGGTGGCGCCTCTGGGGTTCGACATCACCACGGTGGCCGTGGTGGAGCGGCTCGACCCCGCCCGCACCCTGGGCATCGACATGCTGGTGGAAGACGCCGCCACCAGGCGCCGCGTGCTGGCCACCAACCCCGCCACGCGCGTGGACATCCGCAACGCGGCCCACGCGCTGTTCGCCCGCGACGGCAAGCCGGTGAGCGTGATCCGAGACAGCGGCGGCTTCGTCACGCAGCGCGTGGTGGCCACCATCGTGAACATCGCCAGCGACATCTGCCAGCAAGGCATCTGCAGCCCGGCCGACCTGGAAACGGCGGTCACGTTGGGCCTGGGGTATCCGCTCGGGCCGCTCGCCATGGGCAATCGCTGGGGACCGACCAACATCCTCGAAGTGCTGTTCAACATGCAGACCGTGTATGGCGACACGCGCTACCGGCCCAGCCCCTGGCTGCGCCGGCGCGGTGCGATCGGGCTCAGCCTACTGCACGAAGAAGAGTGAACCCACCGATCTTCCCTGCGGGCCGGCGCATCGCCGGCCCTGCCCGCCTCTTCTTTACCTAAAGCGCCCATGCCCGCCCAACTCCAGAGCACCAGCCACCGCCAGACCCTCGTGCTGACCATCCGCCACCCGGAAATGCGCAACGCGCTCGATCCGGCCATCTGCGCGGCAGGCATCGAAGCCCTGAACGGCACCGAGCGCAGCGCGGACGTGCGCAGCGTGGTCATTACCGGCGCCGACGGCACGTTCTGCGCGGGCGGCAACCTGCAGCGGCTGCTGGCGCGGCGCCAGGAAGATGCCGAGTCGCAGGCGCAGGGCGTGGAAGCGCTGCACCACTGGATCGAAACCATTCGCGCCTACCCCAAGCCGGTGATCGCCGCGGTCGAGGGCGCAGCGGCCGGAGCGGGCTTCTCGCTGGCGCTGGCCTGTGACCTCGTCGTGGCAGCGCGCAACGCGACCTTCACCATGG
This sequence comes from Acidovorax sp. SUPP1855, assembly GCF_030158955.1. NCBI lineage: Bacteria > Pseudomonadati > Pseudomonadota > Betaproteobacteria > Burkholderiales > Comamonadaceae > Acidovorax > Acidovorax sp. SUPP1855. The sequence goes on from NZ_BQXI01000009.1 coordinate 163,861, forward strand.
CCTACAGCAACATCGCGTTGTCGCCCGACGGTGGCGCAAGCTGGAGCCTCGCCAACGCCGTGCCGCGCCAACTGGCCAGCGAAATGCTCATGGGCGGCGGCAAAGTGGAGGCCGAACGCCTGCACGCCCTGGGCGTGGTCAACCGGCTGTCGCAGGCCGGCTCGGCCCTGGCCTGCGCGCTGGAGTTGGCAGACACCCTGAACGCACGCGCCCCCAATGCGCTGGCCAGCATCAAGGAGCTGATCAGCGAGGCCCCGCAGAACACGCTGACCGCGCAGCTGGCCCAGGAGCGCCAGCACTTCGTGCGCAACCTGCAGCACCCCAACGCGGGTGAAGGCATCTCCGCCTTTCTGGAAAAGCGCCCAGCGCGCTATTAATAAGATAGCAATCAGGGCATATGAAACGCCGGCATCGGGGCATTTCGCCTCGAATCGCCGCCCCTGAGCTCCGTCATCGTCTTCGCGCCGGCCCCTACCGGCCGCGTCGCGGCGTGGCCGCGCGCGCGTGCCAGACACGCAGGCGACAGCCCCGGGACAACGAGCAGCAGGCGCACCGGTCCCGGGCGCGACAATGAAAGCGATACCAGTCACCCAAAAGACAGACCAATGGACGACCCCATTCTTACCATCGAAGAACGTGAAGCGATCAATACCGGTCGCTGGTTCTCTTCCCTCTCCCCTTCTCTGCGGCACGACATTCTCCGATGCGCGTACGTCAAACGCTTCAAGGACGGCGGCCTGATCGCCGCCCGCGGCGATCCGCCCGAGGAATGGATCGCGTGCGCCCGCGGCGCGGTGCGGGTGAGCTCCACCTCCATCTCGGGCAAGCAGATCACGCTGACCTATGTGGAGCCCGGCATCTGGTTCGGCGACGTGGCGATCTTCGACGGGGACCGCCGCACGCACGATGCCTATGCCCACGGCGACACCACCATCCTGTGCGTGGCCAAGGCCGACTTCCGCAAGATCCTCAGCGCGCACGTGGAGTTCTACGAAGCCATGCTGCGCCTGCATGCGCGGCGCATCCGCCAGCTCTACGGCCTGGTGGAAGACCTCAATACCTTGCCCTTGCGTGCGCGGTTGGCCAAGCAGTTGCTGCACCTGGTGCGCAGCTACGGCATTCCCAGCCTGTCGGACGGGCGCGAGATGCGCATCGGCCTGCAACTGGCGCAGGAAGAGCTGGCGCAGTTGCTGGGCGCTTCGCGCCAGCGCGTGAACCAGGAACTCAAATCGATGGAGCGCGAGGACGCCATCCGCATCGAGCCGGGCGGCCTTGTGGTGCGTGACCGCGAAGCCCTGATGCGCATCGCAGAAACCGACAACTGACCACCCCGCCGGCCTCCCACCTCCACCGCATTCCATGAGCAACTACGACCACTTCATCGGCACCCGGCCCGTCTCCGATCAGCATGCGTTCGACACCCGAGCCCTGAGCGACTGGCTGGGCCGGAACCTGGATGGATTCGCCGGACCGCTGACGGTGGAGATGTTCAAGGGCGGCCAGTCCAACCCCACCTACAAGCTCGTCACACCGGGCCGCAGCTACGTGATGCGCGCCAAGCCCGGGCCGGTCGCCAAGCTGCTGCCATCGGCCCATGCGATCGAGCGTGAATTCGCGGTGATGAGCGGGCTGGCCGGCACCGACGTGCCCGTGCCGCACATGCATGTGCTGTGTGAGGACGAGTCGGTGATCGGCCGGGCGTTCTATGTGATGGAGTTCATGGAAGGCCGCGTGCTGTGGGACCAGTCGCTGCCCGGCCTGCAGCCGGCCGAGCGCGGCGCCATCTACGACGAGATGAACCGCGTGATCTCGGCACTGCACACGGTGCGTTTCGCCGACCGGGGCCTGGCCGGCTATGGCAAGCCGGGCAATTACTTCGACCGGCAGATCGGCCGCTGGAGCAAGCAGTACGCGGCCTCCATCACCCAGCCCATCGAGGAGATGGACCGGCTCATGGAGTGGCTGCCTGCGCACATTCCGGAGAGCGCGCGCGACGAGAACCGCGTGTCCATCGTGCATGGCGACTTCCGGCTCGACAACCTGATGTTCCACCCCACCGAGAACCGCGTAATCGCGGTGCTGGACTGGGAGCTGTCCACCCTGGGCCATCCACTGGCCGATTTCAGCTACCACTGCATGGCCTGGCACATCCCGCCGGGCATGTTCCGCGGCATCGCGGGGCTGGACATCGCGGCACTGGGCATTCCGGACGAGGCCGACTACATCCGCCGCTATTGCGAGCGCACCGGATTCACCACGCCCGAGGCGCTGCGTGCCGACTGGAACTTCTACCTGGCCTACAACCTGTTCCGCCTGGCCTCGATCCTGCAAGGCATCGCCAAGCGGGTGGAAGCCGGTACCGCCTCCAGCGCCCAGGCACGCACCTCGGGCGAAGGCGCCCGGCCCCTGGCCCAGATGGCCTGGGGGTTCGCCCAGCGCATGTGAAACCACGGCCGGCGGTGCAGCACCGCCGGCCTGCCCCCAAGCCTTTCAACCGGAGGACCGCGATGGATTTTGACTACTCACCGAAGACCCAGGACCTGCAGGCACGCCTGCGGCAGTTCATGGACGACCACATCTACCCTTCGGAGCCCGCCTATGCCGCCGAGTTGGCGGCCAACACCGCCGCCGGCAAGCGCTGGACGACCCTGAACACCATCGAGCAGCTCAAGCCCAAGGCCCGCGCCGCCGGGCTGTGGAATCTGTTCCTTCCGGTGGACAGCGCCGCCGCCTCGGGCTATGACGGCGCAGGGCTGACCAACCAGGAATACGCGCCGCTGGCCGAGATCATGGGCCGCGTGCCCTGGGCCAGCGAGGTGTTCAACTGCTCCGCGCCGGACACCGGAAACATGGAGACCATCGCGCGCTACGGCAGCGAGGAGAACAAGGCGCGCTGGCTCAAGCCGCTGCTGGAGGGGCAGATCCGCTCGGCCTTCGCCATGACCGAACCCGACGTGGCCTCCAGCGACGCGACCAACATCGAGACGCGCATCGAACGCCAGGGCGACGAGTACGTCATCAACGGCCGCAAGTGGTGGATCTCGGGCGCGGCGGACCCGCGCTGCGCGGTGTTCATCACCATGGGCAAGAGCGATCCGGAAGCGGCCCGCCACTCCCAGCAGAGCATGGTGCTGGTGCCGGCGGACACGCCCGGCATCCGCGTCCTGCGCCCGCTGAACGTGTTCGGCTACGACGACGCGCCCCACGGCCACGTGGAGATGGTGTTCGAGAACGTGCGCGTGCCCGCCTCCAACATCCTTCTGGGCGAGGGCCGCGGCTTCGAGATCGCGCAGGGCCGACTGGGCCCGGGCCGCATCCACCACTGCATGCGGCTCATCGGACTGGCCGAACGCGCGCTCGAGCTGATGTGCCGCCGCGCCAGCAGCCGCGTCGCCTTCGGCAAGCCGGTCTCGCAGCAGACGGTGACGCAGGAGCGCATCGCCGAGGCCCGCTGCAAGATCGACATGGCCCGCCTGCTTACTTTGAAAGCGGCGTGGCTGATGGACGTGGCCGGCAACAAGGTCGCACGCACCGAGATCGCCATGATCAAGGTGGTCGCGCCCAGCATGGCTTGCCAAGTGATCGACTGGGCCATGCAGGTGCATGGCGGCGGCGGCATGTGCGACGACTTTCCGCTGGCCTATGCCTATGCCAACGCGCGCACCCTGCGCTTTGCCGATGGCCCGGACGAGGTGCACCGCAACGCCATCGCCAAGTGGGAACTGGGCAAGTACGGAACCTACGGCAGCAGCGTGGAGCCGCCCATCACGCGCGGCTGCTGACAGCCTGCAGCCCCAAGGTGCAGGGGCCCACGCATCCCGGCCCCCTGCCCTTCAGATTTCACTCAAAGAGGTTGCGATCGCCCCGGATCACGGGGCGTTTTTCCATGGCATCGAAAAGTGGCACGGGTCGCCCCAGACCCGGGCCCACCATCACTCCCAACGTTGCCGAGCCGCAATGGCCCCCAAGGGGTACTCGCGCCGTCCATGCGGTTGGCGCAGGACAATCCGGCAAGCGAAACGCTCGATGCCGATATCGTCTTCCAGCATCTTTTCCATCAGCGCCTGAAAAGCGCCGATGCCCGACACCACGATCTTGAGCAGGTAGTCGTATCCGCCGCTGACGTTGTAGCACTCGACGATCTCTTGGTACTTCCCGGCGCCTTCCTCGAACTTTCGAAAATCATGCGGCCGGTGGCTGCCGATGGTGACCTCGGAGAACACGATGACGTGATCCCCCAGTTTTTCGAGCGCGATGTCGGCGCTGTAGCCACGGATCAGTCCGATCTCCTGCAGCCGCTTCGTGCGCAGGAGACACGGGCTGGGGCTCAGCCCCACCGACTTGGCCAGATCGACGTTCGAGCAGCGCCCCTCGCGCTGAAGATGCGCGAGGATCTTGAGGTCAAACCGATCGAACAGGATGGCCGATTTCATGGCGCTATCGTATGGCCAAGCCGCCTTGCCTTGTGGTGCATGTCTCGGCCAGCGATTCGTCGAGCGCTTGGACGACCATGCCGGCCTGCTCCGCCGACAACACCAGCGGCGGGCGGATCTTGAGCACGTTGTGTCCCTGGGCACACGCGCTGAGCAACACGCCTTTGTCGCGCATCCGGTTGACGACCCGGCTGGTGAGTTCGCGCGCCGGCGCCCGCGTCGCCCGGTTCGATACCAGTTCGACGCCCACGAAGAGCCCCGCCCCCCGAACGTCGCCGATGGCCTCGTGCTTCGCGGCGAGCCCCGCGATGCCGTCGAGCAGCAATCGGCCGATCCTGGCCGCGTGCCGCACCAGTCGGTCCCGCTCGATGGTCTCCAACACCGCCAGGGCCGCTGCGCATGAGACCGTGTTGCCGGCGAAGGTGTTGAAGTAGCGGGAGTTCTTGCCGAATTCCGCCAGGGCGTCGGCTGTCGCAAGGATGCCGGCGATCGGCTGGCCGTTGCCCATGGGCTTGCCCATGGTGACGATGTCGGGAACGAGGCCGTGGCGCTGAAAGCCCCACAGATGCTCGCCCGTGCGGCCGAAGCCAGGCTGCACCTCGTCGGCGATGAACAGCCCGCCAGCGCGCTGGATCGCCTCGACCGCCCCCTTCAGGAAGCCCGCGGGCTCGGGCAGTATGCCGTCGCTGGTGAAAAGCGAATCGACGATCAAGGCGGCCGGCCGGATGCCGTGGCGCTGCAGGTCGGCGATGGCCGCCTCGACGTCGCGCGTGAAGCGCTCGCCGAGGTCGGCACCCTCGGCGTGGTAGCGGCGCGGCGCCGGCACCAGGCGAACGTGCGCCCCCAGGTCGACGGTCGGGCCCAGCGAGGGCGAGAACTGCGACACGGCGTCCGTGATGCCGTGGTATGCCGTGTCGGTGACGATCACCCCCGTGCCGCCGGTGCGCACCTTGGCGATGCGATAAGCCAGGTCGTTGGCCTCGCTGCCGGTACAAGTCAGCATCAGGTGGGCCAGATCCGTGCCCGGCACGCTCGCCAGCAGGCGCTCGGCCAGTTCGAGGATGGTGTCGTGGAGGTAGCGCGTGTTGGTCGCGAGGGTCGTCACCTGGCCGCAGATCGCCTCGGTCACCGCGGGGTGGCAATGGCCGAGCGAGGTGACGTTGTTGTAGGCGTCGAGGTAGCGGCGGCCCTGAGGGTCCATCAGCCAAACGCCGTCACCGCGCACGATGTGCAGCGGATGCTCATACATCAGCCGGTAGGCCGGGCCGAGCAGCGCATTGCGCCGATCGATCATGGCCTCGGTGGCGGGGCCGACCTGGGCTCGGCCGGGGATGTAGGCATTGACCATATTGAAATCAGCAGTGGTTTTCATGGCGGGGTTTCAGTGGGTGTGGGGGTCAACAGGCGGTCGCGCGCCTCGTGGCGGGAAAGGTCGGCCATCTGCGACAGCGCCTGCCAGGCTGCCGGGTTGTGCCGCATGATGTAGTCGCGGTTTTCGGGATAGCGCAAGGCCCGCCACTCCGAGATCAAGGCCGTGATCAGGTGGCGCGTCGCCATGAGATCGGCGACGATCTCCTGCTCCGGCTCGGTCAGCGGCACAACGGATTGGTAGGCCCTGACGAACTGCGCCGGCCCTTCGAACGGATCGGCGCAGCCGGCCATGTGGAAGGCCGCTGCCGTGGCCACCTCGCCGACCAATGGCGCGTGCAGCATGTCGCCGAAGTCGATGATGCCGGTGATGCGCGACGGGTCGTGCGGCGCGACCAGCACGTTGTAGAGGTGATAGTCGTTATGGATCACCTGCGCCCTCAACGAAGCAAGGCGAGGCAGCATGTGGTCGATGAAGCGGGCCATGAACGACTGGGCCAGCGCGCGCCTCGGGCCTTCCACCAGGCTGTCGAGCTGGACGGTCAGACGATGCGCTGCCGACACGTTCCACAGCAGATCATGGGCCGCCGCCGGATGCGTGAAGCCTTGCAGGGCAAGGTTCAGCGCGGCCAGGCCTTGGCCCATCGCCACCCGCTGGGCAACGGTGCGCGGCGTCTCCCGAATCTGGATGCCATCCAGGTAGGTGAGCATGCGCACGGTGGTCTGGATGCCCCCGGCGAGTTCCACGGTATCGCGCGCGCGTCCGTCCAGCATCCGCACCACGCGCGGAACCGGCTGGCCGGGCGATGTGCGGGCGATGTGCTCGATGGCGGCGATCTGGAAATCGACCAGTTCCACCCGCTCGGAAGGGTTGCTGATCTTGAACACGTAGCGCGCGCCGTCGGCCGACTCCAACGCGCAGTTTTGGTCGCGCTCGCCAGCGAGTGCCCTCACGCCGACGTCGAGGCCGTAGAGGCGCTTCACCAGGCCCTGCACCTCGGCTGGCGCCAGCTGGGGGGCTGCCGTGCTCAGTGCCGCGGCTTGGTCACGCATCGCGCCCTGGGTTCCCAGGTGGGGGTCGAGGCGGAGCATCAGAGTCCGAGCAATGCAGGAAGCTGGCGAACGTCTGTCAGGCGGCACACGCCGTAGTCGCTCGACGCAGGCTCATGGCCCCGGTCGATGAAGGCCTTGGCCATGAACCCCAGGTCGGACGCCGTCATCAGGTCATAACGAAAGCTCGACGAGACATGCATCATCTGACCGGGCCCGCATCCCAGCCGGTCGAACATGTATTCGAAGGCTTGCATGCGCGGCTTGTACGCGCGCGCTTCCTCGGCGGTATAGACCGCGTGGAAGGGGGCCTTGAGGTGCGCGACGCTGTGGGGAATGAGGTCGACCATCGAGTTCGACAGGATGACCAGCGGTACTTCTGGCGCGATCGCCTCCAGCACTTCCACCACGTTCGGGTGTGGCTGCCAGGTTGGCACGGCGTCGTACAAAGCGGCAGCATCCGATGCCAGGCATTCGATGCCATGCGCCTTGCAGGCACGTTGGATGGCGTTCGCCACCACGTCGTAGAAAGGCTTCCAGTCGCCCAGCACCTCGTCGAGGCGATAGGCCCGAAAACTGTCCAGGAACGCCGGCATCCGATCGGCCGCCACCCGGTCTTTGAACAGGACCTTCGCCGTCGGCCCCATCTCGAAGTTGATGAGCGTGCCGTAGCAGTCGAAGCTGATGAATCGAGGTTTGAAGATCATGGGCAGATCTGCTGTGTTGAGGTGAAACGAGTCTAGGACTGCACCCTTTACAGGAGATGCCATATCGATGCGAGTCCCGAGCAGTTTCTTTGTCAATCTGCACGGGGCCTGGCATTTTTGGATAGCGTTGTTTTGCCCTCTTCCGGCGCGATGGCGGCCATCACCGCATCGCGAGGCGCACCCTGCGCCTGCGATCACGCAGGGGTGGCACGATGGGAATGGGGCTGCCCCCCGCGCCGACGGGCAGGTCACATTGCGCTGAGCAATTGCAGATTCGTCAGGCCAGCCTTGGCTCGCCGCGTTGGAAGACCGCGCTCGACCGGCATGCAGCGAGTCGCTGCGATCTCCCTGCATTCACGGTCGCAGCGAATCCGCCTCGGCGCAATTGGTGCCAGCCGGTCCTAGTTCTTCGCTGTGCCCTGCGGCAGGTGCTGCAGGGCGCTGCGGGCCGCCTCGTGCAGCAGCATCACCGCATCGGCCAGCGTCTGCAGGTGGTCGCCGGGGTATTCGATGCGCAGCGACACCTTGCCGCGCGCCACCATCAGCATCAGCGGCGGCGCTTTCGGCGCGCGCGTGCCGGCTTCGTCAGGCTCGCCCTGGGCTGGCAGCAGCATCTCCAGCAGATGGGACACCATGGATGGCTGCACCCATCGCTTGGCGTGCAGGCCGCCCTCGCCCACCACCGCAAAATGCTGCCAGAAAGGCAGCGGCACGCCGGGCCACGCCATCTCCTCGAACATGGCGAGCCAGCGCACCTCCTCGGGCAAGTCCCCCGGCAACGAGGTCTGCAGCGTATCGGTGAAGGCACCGTAGGCTTCGCGCTCCAGCGCCTCCTTGAGCGGGCGGGAGACCAGCATGAGCGCCACGTCGGGCTCCACGCCCACATCGATGCGCGCGCGCAGTTCCGTGCCCCGCAGGTAGTGGCGCTGCGGCGCCCCGCACTCCAGGCGCCAGGTGCGCCCTTCGTACTGGCCCAGCATCAGGAACCCGCCCGGCTCCGCGGTTCGCGAGAAAGCCAGGCCCTGCGCGGCCGCCCACTGCTCGGTATCCTCCAGCGACACGGGGCGCGGAGGATCGTCGGGGCGTGGGCCCAAGGCGAAGGCTTTGCGAAAGCGCTCGAACATGGTGTGAAAAAATGAAGGCAAAGGCTCGGCAGAAGCAGCCATTATTCGCCCAAACCCGCCACCTCTGCACACACACGCTAGCATGCACGGCACTTTCCACCCCTTGGGACTTTTTGGGGACTTCTTCGGTACTTGCCGGGCCGTTTCTGCCGGGTCGCCCCACATCGCCGCATGACCGCACCCTCCGCCACCCCGGACCACACCGCCGCCCTCTCGCGCCGGACCGCCATCGCCGCAGCGGCCCTGGGGCTGCTGCCCGCTGTCGAAGCACGGGCCGGCACCGTGGCGACCTGGCCGCCCGAGGGCACCTCCGACACCGCGGTGCAACTGGTGCGATGGGTGCAGGGCACGGCCGACCATGGCGGCCTGCCGTTCGCCGTGATCGACAAGCTGGGCGCGCGCCTGCATGTCTTTGCCGCCGACGGGCGCTGGCGCGGCAGCGCAGCCGTGTTGCTGGGCTCCGCCCGCGGAGACGCCTCGGTGCCCGGCATCGGCGACAAGCCCCTGTCGAAGATCCGGCCCGAGGAGCGCACCACCCCGGCCGGCCGTTTCATCACCGAGCCGGGGCTGAACCTGCGCGGCGACGACATCGTCTGGATCGACTACGACGCCGCCGTGTCCCTGCACCGGCTGCGCAGCGTGAGCCCTCCAGAGCGCCGGCGCGAGCGGCTGGTGCATGGCAGCGCGCAGGACAAGCGGATTTCCTACGGCTGCGTGAATGTGGACGCGGCGTTCTACGACCGGCTCATCGCGCCCGTGTTCGGCCAGTCGGCGGGCGTGGCGTACATCCTGCCGGACACTTGGTCTTTTGCGACTGTTTTTGCAGCGGCCAGCGCTTATCTGTAAAGCGGCGGCGGCCTGTCGGCCTCAAACGGCGGCGCGCTCCAGCCGGAACACCGGGCGGCGCTCGCCCACGGGCACGCCCCGTGCGCTCAGCAGCGGTGCGGCGCGCCAGGGCGCCAACGCGGCGCGCTGGGCGTCATTCATCCAGCCCAGCTGGTCCAGCACCTCGACGGCGGCGGCGATCTGCGCGGTCATGTTGCCGTCCATGACCTTGAGCGCGAAGGCCTCGCCCCGGCTGCGGCTGCCCAGCACCTGCACGCCATCGGCGCCCGTCTTGGACACCCAGTCGCCCCCGCCGGCCCGCATGAAGTCGGCATCGTGCCGCCCCGTGCCCGAGCCCAGTGCAGGAAACGCCACCATGGCATCGGCCAGCGCCGCCAAGTGCGGGCCCAGGTCGCTGTCCTGCGGTGCTTCGCCGGCCAGCCGGGCGTAGCCCCGCGCCAGGTGCGCCAGCGGCATGGCGTAGTTGGGCGCCGAACAGCCATCGATGCCCATCGCCAGGTCGCCGGGTGCGAGCCCCACGGCGCTGGCGACCTGCTCGCGCACCTGGATCTGCAGCGGGTGCATGGGGTCGGTGTAGTCGGGCAAGGAAAGGCCTTGCTGCACGCAGTACGCCACGAACACCGCATGCTTGCCGCTGCAGTTGTGGTGGCGCTCGTCGTGCACGGCACCGGGCGCGACCGTACCCAGCCCGAGGGCTGCGAACAGGGGCACGTGGCAGCCGCAGCGCAGCACGGTGTGGTCCTGGCCCACGCTGTCGAGCATGCCCTGCACCACCTGCACGTGCTGCGCCTCGCCGTTGTGGCTGGCGCACAGCAGTGCCAGTTCGCGCTTGCCCCAGGCGAGGGCGTGCACGCCGCCGGACTGCAGCAGCGGCAGGGCCTGGAAGGCCTTGATGGTGGAGCGGGTGAACACCCGGGCCCACGGGTCGCCCACCTGCGCGAGCAGCCGGCCCTGCCGGTCCACCACGGCCACCGAGCCGGCATGCAGGCTTTCGGGAATGCCGCCACGGGTGAGTTCGATCAACGGTGCATGGTGCATTGGGGCTGCTCGCTTTCGTTCTGGGAGTGGGCCTGCCCTCGGGCAGGCGGATGAAAAGATCCCGGTTCTGCCGCGTCAGTGCGGCAGCACCGTGCCGCCCGACACGCGAAAGCCCACCGTCGGCCCGCCGGCCGCCTTGCCCAGCGGCACCCCGAGCGCGATCACTCCAGTGCCATGCAGCAGGCAGGCGTCGCGGCGCAGGTTGACGACGGTGCTGCCGCCCCCGAAGTGCACCCAGGTGCCGAAGCTGCTGAGGTCGGTGAGCACGAAGGTGCCGTTGCGCCAGTCGATGCGGGCATGCAGGCGCGAGACGCGGGGGTCGCCCACATGCACCTGGGCCTGCGTGGCGCGGCCCAGGTGCACGGGCGTCTGGGTGGACAGGAAGGCGCGGTGCGCGCCGCCCCAGGACAGTTCCAGGCAGGCGCTGCCGGAATCGAGCGGCATCACCGTGCTGGGCAGCGCCGCCTGCATGGTGACCGAATCGCCTTCCTCGCCATCGCGCCATTCGACCTGGTACATGACGATGGGCTCGGACCGACCGCGCAGGTCCATGGCGCCCAGGCGTACGAACCAGGTGCCGTCCACCGACCCCGCCTGCTCCACGGTGCTTTCGGTGGCCCAGATCTCGCGCGGGCCGGCACGCTCGGACAACCGGGCGGCCACGTTGACCGCGTCGCCGTAGCAGTCGCCGTCCACCTGCACGATCTCGCCGCTGGCCAGGCCCGCCCGCAGGTCGAGGCGCAGTTCGCGCGGCCAAGCATGCATGCGGTGGTGGTGGCTGCGCATCATCGCGGCCATGGCGGCCACGCCGGCCGCGCCGTCCTCGAACACGCCGAGCACGCCATCGCCCAGCGTCTTGACCACGCGGCCGCCATGGGTGATGACGGTCTCGCCGATCCAGTCGGTCAGCTGGGTCACGGCGGCGGTCGCGCGTGCATTGCCCACAGCCTCGAACAGGGCGGTGCTGCCCGCGATGTCGGCGAACACGACGGTGTGCACCGCGCCGCCCGTCATGGCGCGGCCTTCCGGCGAGCGCCTGGCCGCGTGGTGGCGCCAGGGCCTTCAAAGATCAGGGATGCGTGCACGCAACACGCGAACAGACGAGGCACGGAGGGGAAAGAATGGAAACGGAATGCAAATTATGGGGCCGGCTCGGGCGGCCTGCAGCGGGGGCATGGAAGGTGGCCCCGCCCGCGTTCCTCAGTGGGTGTGGCCCCAGTACAGCAGCGCGTCGCGCCCCTCGACCGACAGCGACACCGTGGCGCCCACGGGCAGCAGCACCTTGGTGGCGACATGGCCGTAAGGCAGGTTGGTCAGCACCGGCGCCTTGATCTGCGTGCGCAGCCAGTCCACCACGCTCTGCAGCTTGAAGCCCTTGTCGTGCGGTGCGAGCTTGTAGCCGGTGAACTGGCCCAGGATCACGGCCTTTTGCTGCGCCAGCACGCCCGCGTGCAGCAATTGCGTGAGCAGGCGCTCCACGCGGTAGGGGTGCTCGTTCACGTCCTCGATGAAGAGGATGCCGCCGCGCACCGCCGGCAGGTAGGGCGTGCCCACCAGCCCGGCCAGCACGGCCAGATTGCCGCCCCAGAGCTGCGCGCTTTTCACGTAGATGTCGCGCACCGCGGGCTGGCCGGCGGCGTTGGGCTTTTCGGCGTTCATGCGCCAGCCGCTGCCCTCGCCGTGGCCGGTGAGCAGGTCGTCCAGGCAGGCCAGCATGATGTCGTCGGGCTCGCCTTCCGGGCCCAGGTCTCCGCACAGCGAGGGGCCGGCCCAGGTGATGGCGCCGGTCTTGGCCAGCAATGCGTTCTGGAACGCCGTGAAGTCGCTCACGCCGACGAAGCGCGTGCCCCCCGCAACCGCCTTGGCCACCGCCTTGTAGCGGATGCCCGGCAGGATGCGGGTGATGCCATAGCCGCCGCGCGAGATCAGGGCCAGGTCGGCGCCGCTGGCCGCCGCGCGGTGGATGGCTGCGAGACGCGTCGCTTCGTCGCCGGCGAAGCGCGTGTGGGTGGCCAGGGCATCGGCGTCCACCTCGACCTCGTGCCCCATTGCCTTCAGGCGGGCGATGCCGCGCTTGAAGGCCGCCTTGTCACGTACCGCGCCCGAGGGCGAATAGATGTAGATGTGCCGGGGGCCGTGGTCGTGGCCGCAATGGGCGTGGTCGTCATGGGATGCAAGGGACAAGGCATTCAGGCCGCGCGGGCCTGCTCCGGTGGATGCGGTGTGTGCGCCGGTGCGGCCGGCGCGCTAGGGTCGGAAGTATTCCACAGCCCGCGCGGCGATTTCGGCGCCCTGCTCCGGCACGAAATGCCCCGCACCGGGCACCGCCAGCGGCGGCGGGCTGCCGCGCACCAGGGCCTGCAGGGATTGCATGGCCATGGGGCCCAGCGCGGCGTCCGGTGCACCGGCCACCAGCAGGCTGCGGCCTGTCCATTCGCCCTGCCAGAAGCGGCGGGCCGCCAGGGCCATGACGGCGCCCTCGGGTTCCTCCGGCACGGCCTGCGGCAGCGCCCGCAGCGCAGCGCGAAAACCCACATCGGGAAACGGCGCATCGTAGGCCGCCTGCTCCTCGGGAGTCAGCGGGCTGCCGGCCTGCGCCACCAGGCGGCCCGCGCCCGCGCTGCGGCCGGCCCGGGCGCATTCGGCCTGCCACGCCTGCAGGCGATGGGGCACCGGCGCATCGGCGCCAGCGAGCCAGGTGTTCATGGCCAGCACGCCGTCGAACCGCCCGGGCAAGGCCATGGGCAGCGTCAGGCCCAGCGCCCCGCCCCAGCCCTGCACCACCAGCACAGCGTGGCGCAGGTCCAGCCGTTCAATCCATTCGATCAGCACCTGCCGGTGCCATTCGAAGCGGTGGGCGGCCTCTTTCTTGGGCTTGTCGCTGCGGCCGAAGCCGATGAGGTCGGGCACCACCACCCGGTCGCCCGCGGCGGCGAACACCGGCAGCATGTGGCGGTACAGGTAGCTCCAGGTGGGCAGGTCGTGCAGGCACAGCCAGGTGCGGGCTGCATCGCGCGTGCCCTCGTCCAGGTAGTGCAGGCGCAAGCCGGCGAGCGCGGGCAGGTCGCTCAGGTAGTGCGGCGCCCAAGGATAATCGGGCAGGCCGGCGAAGGCGGAGTCCGGCGTGCGCAGCGCGTCGTCGCGCAGCGGGTGGGCCGACAGCGCCTGGGCGCGCTGCTGGCTGCGCCGCGCGCGGAAAAAACCGCTGAGCAACTCGCCGCACTCCGGGGCCAGCACGCCGCGCCGCACCTGGGTGTGGTGGTTCAGCCGCGGCTCGGCGAACAGATCGACGACCGAGCCGGCCGCGCCGGTCTTGGCGTCCTGCGCCCCGTAGACCACGCGCGGCAGGCGGGCGTGCAGCATGGCGCCGCTGCACATGGCACAGGGCTCCAGCGTGACGTAGAGGGTGCAGCCATCCAGCCGGTAGTTGCCCAGCCGCGCCGCCGCCGCCCGCAGCGCGGCGATCTCGGCGTGGGCGGTGGGATCGTGGCCGGCGATGGGGGCGTTGCGGCCCGTGGCGATGACTTCGCCGTTGCGCACCACCACCGCGCCCACCGGCACCTCGCCCGCCTCGGCCGCGGCACGCGCCTCGGCCAGGGCGTGGCGCATCCAGCGCGCATCTTCATCGTCGGCCGAATCCATCATTTGCTATTATTTTTATAGCTATCAGGGCATGAAAAACGCCGGCATGGGCCCGATTTCACTTGGATTCGTCTTCCGGCATGGGGCGGGCCTGCTGCATGAGCGCTTCCATCTGCTGCTTGACCTGTTGCTGCACCTGCTGGCTCTGCTCGCGCACGGTGGCGGCCGAGGCCCCGCTGGCCGGCGGCTGGGCGCCCGGCACTGACACCACCGGCACGGCAGAGCGCGTGGCGCCCAGCTGCTTTTTGACCAGTAACCCAACAATCGCCAGGGCCACCAGCAGGGCCACCAGTCCGAATCCCATGCGCATGCCATCTCTCCTGTGTGGCGTGGGCGGCTGCGGCCCCGTGCCTGCCATGCCCCGCCTGCCAGCCGGTGCGAGGCGTTTTGTCTCGCGCAACCGGGCAGAGGCGCCACTGTAACGACAAAGGGCGCGCCGCCTGGCGCGGGCGAGCGAGCGAGCAAACGCAATCAGATCACAACGCGGCTGGGCATTGGCCGAACTTTCGCCAGCAGGTGGGAAGCGCGACTGCCCATGCCACCGGCCCCGGCCGCTGGCTGCGAGCCTACCTGCGGGCGTTGCCGGTCGGTCGGGCGAGCGCAATTGGTTTTTTTTCCACCCACGCGACCGCAACCGGAACGCCTGCACGCCCGAACAGCGCGGCGACCTGCTCCAGGTGCTCGGGCCTGCGGTCCTCGTATTCGCTGAAGCGGCCCGAGTCGTTGTTGATGCACAGCGACCCGTCTGCGCGGGCGTAGAGCAGACCGCTGATGCGGGCATGCGGAAACCCGGCTGTCGATTGCCAGGGCGAGGCCACCAAAGAGCCGCCCACGAGCGTCACATGGCCTTGCATGAAAGCCCGCGGGTCGAGCGCGTCCTCCGGCTTCTTCTTGGCCACTTTGTCTGGCTTGCCCGCCTTTTCCTCCTTTTCTGCGGTGTCCTTGACCTTCTCCTTTTGTTTCTCTTTGGCCTTCTCCGGGTTGGCGGCCTTGGCCTGGTCCTGGGCGGCGAGGGCCTGCGCGACCTCTGGCGGCGCGCCGACGAGCACTTCGCCGATCACCAGCGACCCGTTAGGGGCTATGTCCCATTTGTAGCGCACCTTGTGCGCGCGCAAATCATCGAGCCGCAACTGCGCCGCCAAGCCGCCGGCCGGCGCAGGGTCGGCGGCAGCGGCCGCATTCAGGGCCGCCGCGCCGCCGCCGTCCGAGCGGTCGCGCGCATCGAGGTCGGCCTGCCGCCGGATGAACAAACGGCCGCGGCCATCCGGCGCTGCATGCTCGGCGACGAACACCCGGGTCGGGTTCACGCGGACCCGGCGATAGTCGCCGTATGCCGGCTCCATCTCCTGCTTCTGGATCGGGCACCGGCGAATGACCTGGCCCTGCGCGTCGGTCTTGACCTTGCCGCGGGCGGGCTGGCTGCTGCCGAACCGCTGCGTCAGCGCGTCATCGCGGGCCTGATCGACCTGCAGCTCAGCAGCGCCGGGAACGGCGAGCGCGGGCGCCGAGGCCGAGCGCTGCAGCGGCCGCTGGCGACCCGCCAGCGCGGGATGCGCCAGCGTGGATGCCTGGCCGGCGCTCTCGGCGCACAGGGTCGGCGGCTGGACACTGGACGATGAGGGCACGCGTGGTAGCGTTGCGGCGGCAGTGGGGGAGTGCTTGACGAAAGTCACGGTCATCCTCGAAGTTCTGGTGTGCCCACCTTAGCCCGGAAAATAGAATATGCAGTTCGTTTGCGAAGCGACTGTCGGGCCAGCGAAACGCGGCGCCCTGCCACATGGGCCAACCCTGTCGCCACGCCCCCGGGGATAATCGCCCCCATGTCCCTGCTGCCCCACCAGATCGAACTGCTTTCCCCGGCGCGCGACGCCGACATCGGCATCGAGGCCGTCAACCATGGCGCCGACGCCGTCTACATCGGCGGCCCGGCCTTCGGCGCCCGGGCCGGCGCGGGCAACGATCTGCGCGACCTGGAGCGCCTGGTGCGCCATGCGCACCGCTTCCACAGCCGCATCTTCGTCACGCTGAACACCATCTTGCGGGACGACGAGCTGGAAGGCGCACGGCAGATGGCCTGGCAGGTATACAACGCCGGGGCCGACGCGCTCATCATCCAGGACATGGGCCTGCTCGAACTGGACCTGCCGCCCATCCAGCTGCACGCCAGCACCCAGACCGACATCCGCACGCCCGAGAAGGCGCGCTTCCTGCAGGACGCGGGCCTGTCGCAGATCGTGATCGCGCGCGAGCTGGACCTGCAGGAGATCGCCGCCGTGCGCGCCGCCACCGACCCGGCGCGCACCACCATCGAATTCTTCGTGCACGGCGCGCTTTGCGTGGCCTATTCCGGCCAGTGCTACATCACCCATGCGCACACCGGCCGCAGCGCCAACCGGGGCGACTGCAACCAGGCCTGCCGCCTGCCGTACGAGGTGCTGGACGGCAGCGGACGCATCATCGCCCACGAAAAGCACGTGCTGTCGATGAAGGACAACAACCAGAGCGATAACCTGCGGGCGCTCATCGATGCGGGCGTGCGCAGCTTCAAGATCGAGGGCCGCTACAAGGACATGGGCTACGTGAAGAACATCACGGCGCACTACCGCAAGCTGCTCGACGAGATCATCGAAGAGCGCGAGTTCTCGGCCGAGCCGCTGGCGCGCTCGTCGTCCGGCCGCACCACGTTCACCTTCACGCCCGACCCCGACCAGAACTTCAACCGCGAGTTCACCGACTACTTCGTGAACGGTCGCCAGGACGACATCGGCGCGTTCGACACGCCCAAGACGCCGGGCCGCCCCATCGGGTGGGTCACCAAGGTGGGCGAGAACTTCGCTGACCTCGAACTGTCCAGCCCGGACACCGTGCTGCACAACGGCGACGGCCTGTGCTACTACGACCTGCAAAAGGAACTGGTGGGCCTGCAGATCAACCGCGCCGAGGCCGTCAACGCCCGGAAAGGCCTGTGGCGCGTGTTCCCCAAGGACCCCATCGCCGGCTTCAAGGATCTGCGCCGTGGGCTGGAGATCAACCGCAACCGCGATATGGACTGGGTGCGTACGCTCGACAAGAAGTCGAGCGACCGGCGCATCGGCCTGTGGGCACAGATGTCCGAAACGCCCGACGGCTTCGACCTCACGCTGACCGACGAGGACGGCTTCGTCGGCAGCGCGGCGATCGTGCACCCGCACCAGCGCGCCACCGACGGGCCCCAAGCCGAAGCCACGCTGCGCGAGCAAATCGGCCGCTTCGGCGCCACGGTGTTCTCCGTGCACGACATCGCCCTGAGCCTCTCGCAGCCCTGGTTCGTGCCGGCCTCGGCATTGAACCCACTGCGCCGCGACGCGGTGGCCGCGCTCGAATCCGCGCGCGCCGCCGGCCTGGTGCGCCTGCCCCGCGCCGAGCCTGTCCAGCCCCCCGCGCCCTTCCCCGAAGACACGCTCACCTATCTTGCCAACGTGTTCAACCAGAAGGCGCACGACTTCTACGTGAAGCACGGCGTGAAGGTGATCGATGCGGCCTACGAGTCGAAGGAAGAGGAAGGAGAAGTCAGCCTGATGATCACCAAGCACTGCGTGCGCTTTTCCATGAGCCTATGCCCCAAGCAGGCCAAGGGCGTGATCGGCGTGAAGGGCACCATCAAGGCTGAGCCGCTGCAGCTCATCAACGGCAAGGAAAAACTCACCCTGCGCTTTGACTGCAAGCCGTGCGAGATGCACGTCGTGGGCAAGATGAAGAAGTCGGTGCTCAACCAACACGCGCGCGATATGCAGGCGGTGCCGATGCAGTTCTACCGCACACGACCTGTGGCGGGATAGCACCGTTGCAACGCGGCTTTGGCCGCCGCCGCATGCCCCGGGACATTCGCCCCGGCTACACCCGACCCCCATCAGCCTCAAACGGAGGGCCAGAATCTGCGGCCGAGAACAACCCGCGAGGTGCGGTCTTGCCTAAACGTCTTTCGCAAAAGAGTAGAAAACAGGATGATAAGCCAGGGGCGTTTAAGCAGCGATTTTAAATACAGTCTTTAAAAACCGAACAGGCCACAATAAAATATATTACATAAAAACTTGGAACCAAGAACACAGCAGCCACAAAAATTGACGAAAGCTTAAACCTCGTTATTGCAAACAAGCAAAAAGGTGTTGCGACCGCCAAAACCAAATACTCCCTCTTTGGCAAGGCCTCAAGCCAATTCGTATTGTAATCAATGAAATACATTGAAAACACCGACAAGAAAATAATGGCGCAAAGATAAAAAAGCAACTTCAACGATCCTATCGCCGCATCCAAAAATCGCCCTTTCATCATTTGACCTCGACTGTTCCAACAGGGGCAACAATATTGCTGATAGGCAAAGGATTGCCGTATCCAGGTGCCTGCCAATTGCCTCCAGTGTTTAGCGTTGGAGGAACTGCTCCAGCTCTCTGTATGACACCAGACACATACGAGTTGCTATTGTATGTACCGGGATCCATTTGCCCATCCTGCGCCCCAGGAATTAGAGAGACGTTAGGCTTGGAATACGGAAGGCAATTACAGTATTCTTCCGATGCCTTCTTCAGCTTCTTGAGAAACTCACAATCCGTCATTCCTTCCGGCTTCTGAATCGCCTGCCTTACATCTATGCCCTTTGAATCTCCAGGATAGTTGGAACGCGATACAAGATAGCCATTCGCAAAGTTTCCAGAAGGTTGGCCTCCAAGAGTCTTTACACCAGCAAGATCACAATTCGCGTCATCTGGTTTAAGTTCAATGGCAAGATGATGCGAATTCGGATTGGTCAACTTCCCCACTGGACCGGCAGCTGGATGGCCCACGATATTGGTCTCCAATCCTAGCGGGTCAATCATGGTGATGGGCTGATTTGTATAGAGATATAAATTTCCACCCCCATTTAGGTCAATCGGATCCTGCGTGATGTACTGCCCCAGGTGAGGGTCGTAGTACCTGAAGCGGTTGTAATGCAGCCCGGTCTCGGCATCGATCTGCTGGCCCTGCAGCCGGATGCTCTGCTCGATCCGTTGCGGGTTGTATTCCTCCTGCATGTCTCCCTAGGCACCGTAGCTGGCTGCCCAGGTAATCTCGCCGGCCTTCTCGCCATTGCCATCCACCCGTCCGATCGGCGTGCACAGATGGTCGCACAGGCAGTGCCGTATGCATCCTAGCTAACGACCGATGTGCTGCGCTCTCTGAGTAGGTTTCTTTTTTAAGTATGGCAAGCCCATTTCCACACTTGATCACACCATTTTTAATTATCAATTTTGACATTATTAATAAGCATAGAAAAATAGTAGACCAATGCTACATCCCCACCAAAAACAGTAATTTCCTTATCTTTTAAATATATAAAATTATATTGACTTCCATTCTTTCGAGAAAGGTATTTCACATAATATCCATAGGACGTTTCCTGCACAATTCTATCTAAAACCCCCTCCTTATCATTTGGAGATTTTAATATTTTTTCGAAATTTGGCCCTTCATCCACACCCAATGCAACGTCTTCTCCCGTCGAGAGCAAACATCTAAACCGATAACGTTTGCCATCAATCTGAGCACATCCCGTAGGCAGAATAAATTCATGGCCATTAATTTTTACAATTGAATTTCTCGCAGGGGCATCAGCTTGTGCAAACGCCACAACAGAAACTGCCGTAAAAAATGAAATAAATAATTTTTTCATGGTTTTGGAATTCTCCCACCAGGAATGCCATTCCCCAATGTTCCTGGAGTTGACTTATAAACATCAACCGAACCTTGCCCGATATCTTTCATACCTTGAATTCTTTCTTTCCTTGCTGATTCTCTCATATCTTCCAGCTCAGCAGAACTCTTACTGCAAGCAGGACCACTCATGATGCAATCATAAACATCCATATCTTTTTTGTTAGCGCCTTCCATTTTTTAGCGCCATTATTTATTTTCTCCCCACCTTTTTTTATTCCTATTACTTTATTGACTCCGCTGGCACGTCCATCTTGATTGGCCAGTTCAGGAGTGGTCGTCTCTGTCAAACCCAGAGGATCTACATAAATTATTGGATTAAGGGGGTAAATATATTTATTAAATCCCCCATCTAGCCCAATGGGATCCTGCGTGATGTACTGCCCCAGGTGAGGGTCGTAGTACCTGAAGCGGTTGTAATGCAGCCCGGTCTCGGCATCGAGCTGCTGGCCCTGCAGCCGGATGCTCTGCTCGATCCGGTGCGGGTTGTATTCCTCCTGCACATCTCCCCAGGCGCCGTAGCTGGCCGCCCAGGTGATCTCGCCGGCCTTCTCTCCGTTGCCATCCACCAGCCCGATCGGCGTGCCCAGGTGGTCGCACAGGTAGTGCCGGATGGTGAGCGGGTTGCCCG